>JAHWKH010000470.1 GCA_019347995.1 Gemmatimonadota bacterium
CCCGCTCGGTGCTGGCGGAGCTGGACTTCCAGGCCGAGGCGACGGCCGAGCGCATCCGCGGCAACAACGGGGAGCTGCTGCGCACGCGGGAGCGCCTCGCCGAAGGCTCCGCGATCCTCCAGCGCAGGCTGCGCGACATCTACAAGCTGGGGAGCCTTCACACGGTGCGCGTGCTCCTGGGCGCCGAGTCCTTCTCCGATCTGCTCAACCGCTACCGCTACCTGCGGCTCGTGGCCAACTACGACCGCTCGCTCGTTCAGCGGGTCGAGGAGCTCGAGCAGGGGCTGGTGCGCCAGAATCGGGACCTGCGGGAGTCCCTCGCCGCCCTGGGTGCGCTGCGCCAGAACAAGCTCAGCGAGGTGGCGGAGCTGCGCTCGGTGGAGGACGAGCACCAGCGTACGCTGGAGGAGTACCGGAGTCGCGAGCAGCGCGCCACCACGCGCCTCGAGCAGCTCGAGGAGGACGCCCAGCGCATGGTGGGCCTGGTCGACGAGCTGGAGCGGCGGCGGGTGGAGGCGGAGAGGCGGCGAGCCTCGGCCGGGGCGAGGACCGAGGCGGCTTCGATGGCGTCCGGCGACGCCGGGAGCCTCCTTTGGCCCGTGGAAGGCGGCCTCCTGTACCGGTTCGGCCGCGAGCGGCGACCCAACGGGACGGTCCTGCGCTGGAACGGGATCGGCATCGCCGCCGACCCCGGGACGCCGGTGAGGGCGGTCCGGGAAGGCACCGTGGTGCTGGCCGGGCCCTTCGAGGGCTACGGTCCCACGGTCGTGCTGAGCCACGGCAACGGCTTCTACACCCTCTACCTCTACCTCGAGGACATCGGCGTGGTGGAGGGTCGGCGCGTGGAGGCCGGGCAGGTCGTGGGGACGGTGGGTGGCACGGACACGCCCGAGGGTCCGCACATCGAGTTCCAGGTGCGCGCGCCGTTGGACGGCGGCGCGCCGCAGGCCCAGGATCCGCTCCTCTGGCTCCGCTCCCGGGGCGGCCCATGACGCTGCACCCCGTGCGGGGACACGAGGGAGTACGGCTCTCCCTCGGCCGTGCCCGCTCGCGGGGGACGCTCCCCACGGCGCTCCTCCTCCACGGCCCCGCCGGGGTGGGCAAGCAGCGGATCGCCCTGTGGACGGCGCAGCTCCTCCTGTGCGAGGCCGCGGGCGAGACGCCCTGCGGCGAGTGCCGGAGCTGCCGGATGGCGCTGCGCCTGGAGCACCCCGACCTCCACTGGTACTTCCCGCTGGCGCGCCCCAAGGGGAGCTCCAGCTCGCCGGAGAAGCTGGCCGATGCGCTGGAGGACGCCCGCGGCGCCGAGCTGGCCGAGCTGCGCGTCTCGGCGGTCCGCCCCACGGTGGGCGACGAGGCCCGGGCCATCTACCTGGTGGTGGCGCAGGCGCTCCGGCACAAGGCGCGCAGCCGGCCCGCCATGTCGTCCGTCCAGGTGTTCATCCTGGCGCAGGCCGAGACCCTGGTGCCCCAGGAGTCCAGCCCCGAGGCCGCCAACGCGCTGCTCAAGCTCCTGGAGGAGCCTCCCGAGGACACGTTCTTCATCCTCACCTCGGGCGAGCCCGGGCGGCTCCTGCCCACCATCCGCTCGCGCACCGTGCCCCTCCACCTGTCCCCCCTTTCCGACGGCGAGGTGCGCGACTTCCTGGTGGATGTCGCCGGGGCCGATCCCGACGACGCCGCCAAGGCGGCCGCCATGGGCCAGGGCTCCATCGGGAGGGCGCTGGGCTTCCTCCCCGACGAGACCGAAGAGGACCGTCACGGTCCCCTGGACAAGCTGCGGCGCAAGACCTACCGGCTCCTGCAGGCGGCTCTCGACGCGCTTCTGGCTGGGATGCCGAATATCTGGGTCACAACTCGGTCATCCTACGCGTCGAGCTCAAGTGTCCTCGCGACGGGCGTCGGAGCGACGCAACGAATTACCTCGGCGGCATCACTGACGTGCTACAGCACAAGGGGGCACGTGGCGTCCTCGAGCACCTGCAAGAGCTGGCGCATGTGCAGCTCTTCGAAGACGACGCACAGGTCGAAGAGATCTATTACAG
>JAHWKH010000471.1 GCA_019347995.1 Gemmatimonadota bacterium
AGGTGCTGGGCCTCGAGGACCGCGCCCCAACGCCCGCGGAGCTTCAGCGCATGCGCGACCTCGTGGCCCGCACCATGGAGCAGGGCGCGCTCGGGCTTTCCACCGGGCTGCTGTACGTGCCCGCCAATTTCGCCGAGACCGAGGAGGTGATCGAGCTCGCGAAGGTCGCGGCGGCGCACGGCGGCATCTACGTCAGCCACATGCGCAACGAGGCCAGCGGCCTTCTGGACTCGGTGCGCGAGCTGATCCGCATCGCCGACGAGGCGAGGATCCCCGCGCAGATCAACCACCACAAGGCCACGGGCGCGGGCCAGTGGGGGTGGAGCGAACGGTCGCTGGCGCTGATCGACTCCGCCAACGCCGCGGGGCTCCGCGTCACGCACGACCTCTACCCCTACACGGCCTCCAGCACGGGATCTTCCATCCTCTTCCCGCAGTGGGCCCTCGCGGGCGGAGCCGAGGCGTTCGCGGCCCGCATCGCCGATCCGCAGACCCGCTCCCGGATCGAGGAGGAGATGCGGCGCATCTTCGAGGTCGACCGGGTCGGACACGACATCTCCCGCATCCAGTTCCGCACGCTTCCCTCCGACCCCAGCTACAACGGGCGTACGCTGGCGGACCTCGCGGCCGACCGGGGGCTGCCCAACGATCTCGAAACCGGCATCGACCTCGCCATCGAGCTCCAGCTCGCCGGAGGCTTCAGCGCCATCTACCACTCCATGGACGAGGACGACGTCATCCGGATCATGCGTCATCCGCTGGCCATGTTCGACACCGACGGCGACGCCGTGGGCTATGGCATCGGCTATCCACACCCGCGCAGCTACGGCGCCTTCCCGCGCGTGCTGGGACGCTACGTCCGCGAGCTGGGCGTGCTCACGCTCGAGGAGGCCGTGGAGAAGATGACGTCGCTGCCGGCCCGGTGGATCGGCCAGGACGACCTGGGCGTGCTCGCCGAGGGGATGCGCGCCGATGTGGTGGTCTTCGACCCCGAGGTCGTCTCCGACCGGGCGACGTTCACCGATCCCCACCAGTTCAGCGTCGGCATCACCCATCTGCTCGTGAACGGCACGCCGGTGATCCGCGAAGGTGCGCTGACGGGCGAGAAGCCGGGCCGCTGGATCCGGGGGCCGGTGCGGCCGCCGCGGTCCGAGCGGTAGGATCGCCGGGCGGCCGGATGCCGTAGGCGTCCCTCTCCGCCCCCGCCATCCGGCGATGACGAGACGGAGTCGTCGGGGTGAGCATCCCACCCCCGTGCCCCCTCAGCTCGCGGCCGCCTCGGCGTCGGGGCCCGGCGCCATCACGACCCGGTTGCGCCCCCCGTCCTTGGCGGCGTACAGGGCCTCGTCGGCGGCGTGGAGCAGCGCTTCGGCGTCGTCCTGACCCGGCCCGAAGACGGCGACGCCCAGGCTGGCCGTCACGCTGAACGAGGTACCGGTCGGGCTCTCGTGCCGCTGGCGGGCGATGCCGTGGCGCAGCCGCTCGGCCAGCGCGCGTGCACCGTCGGCCGTGGTCTCGGGCAGGAGCATCGCGAGCTCCTCCCCGCCCAGCCGGGCCGGCACGTCGATGTCCCGGGAGGCCTCGCGCAGCACCGGCCCGATGGACCTCAGGACCTGGTCGCCCGTGGCGTGGCCATGGGTGTCGTTGACCAGCTTGAAGCGGTCCAGATCCAGGAGGACCAGGGCGAAGGCGCGGCCATAGCGGCGGGCGCGCTCGATCTCCGTCTCCAGGGCGGCCATGAAGCGGCGCCGGTTGGCGAGGCCGGTGAGGACGTCGGTGTTGGCCAGGCGCTCCAGCTCCTCGTTCGCCTCGCGCAGCGCCGCCTCCAGGCGCTCGCGCTCCGCGACGTCGCGCAGCACGAGGACGGTGCTGCCCCGCCCGCCCCGGGGCCCCAGAGGGGTCATGGTCAGCTCGAAGGAGCGTTCCTCGCCTCCCGCCACGGCGAGCGGCACCCGCCGGGCCTCGACGACGACGGAGCCGTTCTTCCTCGGCGCCTGCGCCCAGACGAGGCCCAGGGG
>JAHWKH010000472.1 GCA_019347995.1 Gemmatimonadota bacterium
GCCAGCGCCCGCGGGTCGCCGGGCTGGACGAACAGGCCGGCGCCGGCCTCCTCCACCACCTCGCGGATGACGCCGTCGATGGCCAGCAGCGTGGGCCGGCCCGCGGCCATGTAGTCGAAGACCTTGTTGGGATAGGTGGTCCGGAACAGGTCGAGGGGGCGCAGGATCGCGAGGCCCACGTCGGCGGCGGCCAGGACCTCTCCCATGCGCTCCTTGGGCACGGCCCCGTGGAAGACGACGTTCTCGAGGCGCAGGTCGCGGGCGCGCACCCGCAGGCGCTCCCGCTCGCGGCCCCCGCCCACCAGGACGAAGCGGACGCGGTCGTCGCTCCGCAGGGCCTGGGCGGCGTCCAGCACAACGTCCAGGTCGTTCGGCACGCCGTGGGCGCCGGCGTAGAGCACGACGAGCTGGTCGTCGCGCGCGCCCACCTCCCGCCGGAACAGGGCGCCCCGGGAATCGGGGTCGAAGTCGGCCGCGTCCACCCCGTTGGGCACCACCACGACGTCCTCCGGCGCCGCGCCCCTGCCCACCACGTGGTCGACGAAGCCGGGGGAGTTGACCACCACGCGGTCGGCGGCCCGGTACAGGAAGCCCTCGAGGGCCCGGGAGGCGCGCACCAGCAGCGGGTTGCGCAGCACGCCCAGCGCCACGGCGAAATCGGGCCACAGGTCGCGCACCTCGAGCACGAAGGGCACGCGCCGCAGCCGCGCCACGGCCCAGGCGGAGACGGCCTGGAAGATGGGGGGCGACGTGCCCCACACCACGTCCACGTCGGCCACGCGCAGGCCCTTCAGGAACGAGGACGACGCGAAGGCGAGGAACGCGAGGACGCGGCCCGTGAAGCCCCGGCCGCCCTCGAACGTCCAGGCGCGCAGGACCCGCAAGTCGCCGGTGGGGCTGGCCTCGACATGCCGTTCGCCGGTGAGGTAGCTCACGCTGCCCGCCACCGCCGTCACGCGCTCCCCCCGCGCCGCCAGGTGACGGCCGAGCTCCCAGTGGCGCGTGCCTCCCGCCTCCGAGCCGGTGGCGAAGAGCTGGTGGAGGAGGAGGACGTGGAGCGGGCGCTCCATCAGTAGTAGAGGAGCTTGAAGAGGGCCTTGTGGGCCGTGGCGAGCCGGCGACGGACGGCGCCCTTCTGGAAGCGGTCCCAGCGCTCGGCGCGCTCGGCGAAGCGCGCCTCGCCGCTGAGGGCGTGCATCACCCGGAGCTGCACCACGTGGAGGGTGTGGTAGAAGCGGCTGGCCGCGTTGGGGAGCGGCGTGCCCGCCTCGTCGTAGAGCGACCAGTAGCCGACTTCGAAGCGGTCCAGGTTGTCGGCCAGCGTGCGCACGGCCGTCTCCCAGCGCTCCTTCGCCCGGGCGTCGCCGGTGTGGAGCCAGAGGTCGTACATGCCCCACGAGGCCCACATCATCCCGTTGAGGATGTGCGTCGGCGGCTGGAGGATGACCTCCTCGAACCAGACGTAGCCGTCCGCGTCGGTGTGCACGACGCCGCCGTCCTCCATCTCGTGGAAGAACGTCTCGAAGGCGGCACGGGCGGCCTCCAGGTAGCCCGCCCGGCCCGTGACCGCGTGGGCACGCGCCAGCAGCGAGATCCCCTGCCCCTGGGAGAGGGCCGAGTACCAGCCGTGGGGGAGCAGCGTCTGGTACTCCCACTGGAACGGGTGGCGCCACACGTGCAGCCCCGCCTCGTTGGGCACCAGCGTGTCCACCAGCCAGTCGGCGACGGTGAGGAAGCGCTCCCGGCGCGCCTCCTCCCCCGTGTCCCGCCAGAGGTTGAAGTTGCCCAGGCCGTACTGGGCGATGGCGATGGGGTTGTGGCGCACGCCCACGTGGCCGTGGTAGTCGAGCATGGGGACGCCGCGCTCGTCGAAGGGCCCCGCGTAGTCGGCCTTGGCGTGGAACTTCTGCCAGTACTGGTCCAGGGCCTGGCTGTTGGCGGCCTCGTTGACCTCGGGCGTGCCGTGCCAGAAGGTGAGGTGGCTGGCCCGCCTCCCCAGGTACGCCGAC
>JAHWKH010000047.1 GCA_019347995.1 Gemmatimonadota bacterium
AGGAAGTGGGGGGACTGCAGCATCGCGGCGATCACCAACGCGACGGTTTCGTCCGCGTTTCCGAGCGCCTCGTTCGCTCCCGTGCCGAGCGCGACGAGACGGTCGACCTCGTCCGGCGCGAGCGGCCGCCGGTAGGCCCGCCGCCCGAGGCCGCGCACGAGCTCTTCGAGACACGCCGGCGCCGCGTCGTCGCAGGGTGCTAGGCGCCCGTCGTCGCTCGCCACGGCGGCGGCGGCGGTGGCGTTCCTCGTGCTGAGCTTCCTGTTCGACATCTCCTCCTTCCCCCACGCCCCCTACATCCTCATGACGCTCGCCGGCTTCCTCGCCGTGCTCGTCCGCCACGACCCCGCGCGCGACCATGAGCCGCCCCCGGCCCAACTGGTCGACAAGCCACGCCGGCCGGCCGAGCACGCCCCTGTCTCTGACGAGCACAGTGCACTGGCCGGCGCCGGGGCGCTCGCGGGCCTCGACGACGAGGAGGGCGAGCCGGCGCGACCCGAGCAGCGGGTGTGGTCGGTCTCGGAGGTGAACGGCTCGGTGCGCTCGCTCCTGGAGGACTTCCTCCCGCCGCTGTGGGTCTCCGGCGAGGTGGCCAATTGGAAGCGCCACCACTCGGGCCACCGCTTCTTCACCCTCAAGGACGAGAACGCCCAGCTCCGCTGCGTCATGTGGCGCGGCGACGCGTCGCGCCGTCCCGTGGACCCGGAAGACGGCATGAACGTCCGGGCCTTCGGAGGGCTCACCCTCTACGAGCAGCGGGGCGACTACCAGCTCGTCGTGCGGCGTCTCGAGGCCGAGGACGCCGAGGGGCTCTGGCGCCTGGCGTTCGAGAAGCTCCGCAGGAAGCTGGACGGCGAGGGGCTGCTGGCGCCGGCCCGCAAGCGGCCCATCCCCCGCTTCCCCTCCTGCGTCGGCGTGGTGACGTCACCCACGGGCGCCGCGCTGCGCGACATCCTCTCGGTCATCCGCCGGAGGGCGCCTTGGACCCGAGTCCTGGTGCGGGGCGCCCGCGTCCAGGGGGAGGGCGCCGCCGCCGAGGTCGCGGGGGCCATCGAGGCGCTGGTGCACAGCGGACGCTGCCAGGTGATCATCGTCGGCCGGGGCGGGGGCTCCATCGAGGACCTGTGGGCGTTCAACGAGGAAGTGCTGGCCCGGGCCATCTGCGCCTGTCCCGTCCCCGTCATATCGGCGGTGGGCCACGAGGTGGACGTGACCATCGCCGACCTGGTGGCCGACCTGCGGGCGCCGACCCCCTCGGCGGGCGCGGAGGCCGCCGTGCAGGACGGAGCCGCCCTCGTCACGGCGCTGCGGCGCCTTCCCGAGCGCCTCACCCGCGCGCTGAGAGCGTGCGCCGAGCGGCGGCGGAACGAAGTGGACACGGGGATGGAGCGGCTGGAGCGGGCGCTGCGGCGGCGCCTCGATCCCCTGGAAGGGCGGGCGAGGCGCAGCATGGACGGCCTGGAGCGGGGCATGGGGCGCCAGATGGATCGGCGCCGGCAGGCGCTCGCGGCCGCGGCGGGGAAGCTGGAGGCCCTCTCCCCCCTGAGCACGCTCCAGCGCGGCTACGCGGTGGCGCAGGACGACGACGGACGGCTGCTGCGCCGGGTGGGCGACTTCGCGCCGGGCCGCGGCTTCGACCTCAGGCTGTGGGACGGCCGGGTCCGGTGCGAGGTGGACGAGACGACGGAGGAGGAGCCTTTCGGTGGCTGATCGCAACGGAGCGGGAGCGGCGGACGACGTGGAGGAGCCGGGGCTGGAGTCGCGGCTCCAGCGCCTCGAGAAGATCGTCGCCTCGCTGGAAGCGGAGGACCTGGAGCTGGAGCGTGCCCTCACCCTCTTCGAGGAAGGGGTGGGGCACGTGCGCGAGGCCGAGCGCATCCTCGCCCGCACGGAGCTCAGGGTGGAGGAGCTGCTGGGCGAGGGCCCGGACGGCGAGAGGCGGCCCTTCCAGGGCGAAGACGGGTGAGCCAGCTCGCCGAGCGCTTCGACCTGGAGCGCTGGCTGGGCGACGAGCGGGGGGCGGTGGAGCGGGCGCTCCAGCGGGCCATGGCGTGGGCGTCGACCCGGCTCCCCGATGACCCGCTCGAGGTCGTCCGCCATGGCGTCCTGGGCGGCGGCAAGCGGGTCAGGCCGCTGCTGCGGGGGGCCGCGTGGCGGGCGGTGCGGGGCGACGACGGGGGCGACGCCCTCTACGACGTCGCCGCCGCGCCCGAGCTGGTGCACGCCTATTCGCTCAGGCACGACGCCCTGCCCTCCCTGGACGACGCCGACCTGCGCCGGGGCAGGCCCACGACCCACCGCGTGCACGGCGAGGCCGCCACCGTGGCGGCCGGCGCCGCCCTCATCCCGCTGGGCGCGCTGCAGGCATGGCGTGCCTGCCGGGCCCTGGAGGTGCCCGCGGAAGCGGCACGGGAGGTCGTGGCCACGTTGATGCGCGCCGCCGGAGGCGCGGGCATGGTCGGCGGCCAGGCGCTCGATCTGCTGGGGGAGGGCCGGCGCCTGGACGCCGGGGAGCTCGACGCGCTGCATCGGCGCAAGACCGGAGCGCTCCTGGTGGCTCCGCTCCGCATGGGGGCGCTGGCCGCCGGGGCCGGGGAGCCCCTGCGCACCGCGCTGGAATCCTACGGGCGCTCCCTGGGCCTGGCGTTCCAGATCGCGGACGACATCCTGGACGCCACGGCGTCGGCCGGAGACCTGGGGAAGAACCCCAGCGACGCGGCGCTGGAGAAATCCACGTGGGTGGCGCTGCACGGCCTCGACCAGGCGAGGCGGCGCGCCTCGGAGGAGGCCCGGCTCGCCGTCGAGGCGCTCGACCGCGCGGGTCTCGAGGCCCCGCCGCTGCGCGCCCTGGCGGCCTGGGTGGTGCGGCGCCGCCGCTGACCCCGCAGAGACGAGCGGTTAGATTTTCTGGAAGGCTTTTCAAGGAGATACAAAGTGGCCAGCATCCTGGATCGCGTTCAGTGGCCGGCGGACGCCCGCCAGCTCTCTCGCGAGGAGCTCCACGAGCTCGTGGAGGCCGTGCGGGACCGCCATATCGACGTGGTCTCCGACCAGGGAGGCCACTTCGGCGCCACGCTCGGGGTGGCGGAGATCACCGTGGCGCTCCACTACGTGTTCGAGACGCCGCGGGACAAGCTGGTGTGGGACACGGGGCACCAGGCCTACATCCACAAGATCCTCACCGGACGCAACGACCGCTTCCCCTCCATTCGCACGAAGGGCGGGCTCGCGCCCTTCCTGCGCCGTGACGAGTCCGAGTACGACGCCTTCGGGGCGGGCCACGCCGCCACCTCGATCTCGGCCGCCTGGGGCATGGCGGTGGGGCGGGACGTGCGCAAGGACGACTTCAGCGTCGTGGCCATCATCGGCGACGGCGCCATGGGCTGCGGGCTCGCCTACGAGGCGCTGAACAACGCCGGCCACACCGAGCGCGACTTCACGGTGGTGCTCAATGACAACGACATGTCCATCGCGCCCGCGGTGGGCGCCATGAACAAGCTCCTGACCCGCACGGTCACCGATCCGGCCTACAACAGGGTCCGGGACCTGGTGAAGGAGATCCTGCACCGGGCGCCCACGAGCCTGGGCCACGTCATGGAGGAGCTCGCCGGGAAGCTGGAGGAGGGCGTGAAGCACATCTTCACGCCCGGCATGCTCTTCGAGGCGCTGGGCTTCACGTACGTGGGGCCGGTGGACGGGCACGACCTCGACGCGATGGTGGACACCCTCCAGCGCGTCAAGAAGATGCGCGGGCCGGTCCTCGTGCACTGCCTCACGCAGAAGGGGAAGGGCTTCCACCTGGCCGAGGAGGACCCGTGGACGTGGCACGCGGCCTCGCCCTTCGACAAGATCACGGGCCACGGCAAGAAGGCGGGGAAGGGCGGCCTGCCGCGCTACCAGAAGGTGTTCGGCAAGGGCCTCACCGAGCTCGCGGACGAGAATCCCAACGTCGTGGCCATCACGGCGGCCATGCCCGATGGAACCAGCACCAACATCTTCTGGGACGCCCATCCCGACCGCTTCTTCGACGTGGGCATCGCCGAGGGCCATGGCGTCACGTTCGCCGCGGGCCTCGCCACGGAGGGCGTGCGGCCCGTCGTCGCCATCTACTCCACCTTCCTGCAGCGCGCCTACGACAACATCCTCCACGACGTGGCGCTGCAGGACCTGCCCGTGATCTTCTGTATGGACCGGGCGGGCGTCGCCGGCGAGGACGGTCCCACCCATCACGGGGCCTTCGACATCGCCTACATGCTGGCGGTGCCGGGCATGACGGTGACGGCGCCCAAGGACGGCGCGGAGATGCTGGGCCTGCTGCGCACGGGCGTCGAGTGGACGGAGGGGCCGTTCAGCATCCGATGGCCCCGCGACGCCGTGCCCGCCGAAGTTCCCCCCATCGCCGGGATCCCGGCCGTCGAGCGCGGCACCTGGGAGGTGCTGCGTCAGGGGGAGGGGCTGGCGATCCTCGCGGTGGGGACGATGGTGCTCCCCGCCCTCGAGGCCGCCGACCGCCTCGCCGAGGACGGCATCCGGCCGACCGTGGTGAACTGCCGCTTCCTCAAGCCGTACGACCGGGCCGTGTTCGAGGAGGTGGTGGGTGGCCACGACGTGGTCCTGACGGTGGAGGAGGGGCAGGTGGTCAACGGCTTCGGCGCCTACATGGCGCGGGAGATCGCCGCCTTCTCGGAGAACCGCTCCCTGCGCGTGGACACCATGGGCATCCCCGACCGCTTCATCGAGCACGGCGGCCGCGGCGCGCTGCTCCGGGAGATCGGCCTGGACGCCGAGGGCATCACGGAGCGCGTGAGGGCCCTCGACCGTCGCACGCCGCTGCGCGGGACGACGCGGGAGAGCGCGTGACGGAGGGGGGCGGCGGCGAGCTCTCCGCGGCCGACCCCCGTTTCCGCCGGCTCGGGGTGGTCGCGCGCCAGCGCCACGACGGGCTGGGCGACATGCTGGAGCGCATCCGGCGCATCGCCACCGAGCGCGGCGTCGAGGTGCGCGTGGAGGAGGAGGCGCTCCAGCATGCCTCCGAAGGCGCCCTGCGCCTCGACCTGGAGAAGGAGAGCATCGACCTCCTCCTCTCGCTGGGCGGCGACGGCACGCTGCTGCGGGCCGCGCGCCTGGTGGCGGGCATGGACGTGCCGGTCCTGGGCGTGAACCTTGGTCACCTGGGCTTCATCACCTCGGCGCCCGCCCACGAGCTCGAGACGGCGCTCAGCCGCGTGCTCGCCGGCGACTTCGTCCTGGACCGCCGCTTCACCCTCTCCGCCCGCCTCCGGTCGGGCGACGGCTTCGACGGGCCCCGCTTCATCGCCCTGAACGATCTCGTGGTGCACCAGGCCGGGGTGGCGAGGGTGGCGCATCTCGACCTGTGGGTGGGGGAAGGCGACACCCGCGACGAGATCGGCAGCTTCTCCGGCGACGGGGTCATCCTCTCCACACCCACCGGATCCACCGCCTATTCGCTGTCGGCGGGAGGGCCCATCGTGGTGCCGTCGGTCGAGTGCATCACCGTCACGCCCATCTGTCCGCACACCCTCGCCGTACGGCCGCTGGTGGTCCCCTCGTCGCGGAGCATCACGGTGCGGTCCCTCATGTCCGACGAGAGCCTCGTCCTCACCGTGGACGGCCAGGAAGCGCGGCGCCTGGGGCCCCGCCAGGAGGTCGTGGTGCAGCGCGCCGACGTGACCATCCCCCTGGTGCGCTTTCCGGGCCAGACGTTCTTCGGCACGCTGCGGCGCAAGCTCAACTGGGCCGTCCGCTCCGGCGACGAGCGGTAGGCTCGGGGGCCCTGAACGGGCGGGGTGTGGCCTGTTTGTTGCCGCTCTGAGCCTCCACGACGCGGCCCCGCCCCGGAGCGGGCCGCGGCAGCGGTTGGCCTCGAAGGGGGATCGTCCATGTCGATTACAAAAGTCGACGATGCTCTGGCTCGTTGGGCACGCAGTCCGGGCGCGAGGAGCGCCATGGAGCGGACGCACGCGTGCACCGCCACACTCCAGGCCCTCGACGTGGCGCTGCTGGACCTGGAGGTCGGCTGTGAGTCCGCGGAGGACAGCATCCGCCGCATGGCCCGCTACTTCCGCCAGTTCGGACGCCGCTCCAACCTCCTGGCGTTCGAGGCGTGGGGCATCCAGCTCGAGAGCGCGCCACGGGAGGTCCTGGCCGAGCAGGCGCGTTCCGCCGTCACCGGACTCCGGCGCGTGCTCGCGCTGCCCCGGCTCGGATTCGAGTCGCCCCGCCGCGTCGTGCTGCTGGAGCCCGACGCCAACGAGGGACGCCGCTTCCGCACGGCCCTGGCCGCGCCGCACCGTCACGTCCTGTGGGTGCGCACGACGGAGGAAGCCCGCACGCTGTGCCGCACGGACATGGTGGACGTGCTCGTCGTGGACCTGGAGACCATGGTCGAGGGCGGGCGGGAGCTGCTCGTCGAGATCCGCGAGAGGATCGACCGGACCTGTGCCATGGTCCTGGTGCCCGGCGACGATCCGTCGCTGCAGGCCGAGTGCTTCGCCCTCGGGGCCGACATCTGCTTCCCGAAGCCCACCAACGCCCAGGTCGTGGCCACGGCGGTGGCCGCGCAGCTCGACAGGATGGTCCGGCAGGCCGATCTCGCCGTCCGCGACAGCCTCACGGGGCTCGTTAACCGGGGGGGATTCGAGGAGGCGCACCGCCGGGTGCTGGCGGACGCCGCGCGGTACGACGAGCCGCTGTCCCTGGCTCTCCTGGACCTGGACCGCTTCAAGGACTTCAACGATCGCTTCGGCCACCCCACGGGAGACCGGATCCTGATGGGCGTGGCCGCGGTGCTCGAGGAGCGCTTCCGGGAGGGGGACATCGTGTCGCGCTGGGGTGGCGAGGAGTTCGCCGTGCTCCTTCCGCGCACCTCTCCGGCCGGTGCCGTGGGCGCGGTGCGTGAGGTGCTGGCGCGGCTCAGGATGCGCAGCTTCCGGGGCCCGGAGGGAGGCGCGCTGCCACCGGTCACGTTCTCGGCGGGGGTGGCCGATGGACGGCAAGGATTGGAAGCCGCGGTGGCGGACGCGGACCGCCGCCTCTACCGCGCCAAGGAGGAGGGCCGGGCCAGGGTCGAGGGCCCGACCGTCGACTGATCCGGGCGGTGGCGTGGAGCCACCCCGTCCGATGCCGCCATCGCTGCGCCCATTCCTTCCATTGAGGGCACGTGGCCAGGCGGGATAGATTCCCCGGGCCATGCTCATCGAGATCCGCATCCGCGACTACGCCGTCATCGACGACCTCCGCCTCGAGCTGGGGCCGGGCCTGGTGGCGCTCACCGGCGAGACGGGTGCGGGCAAGTCCATCATCGTGGGCGCCCTCTCCCTCCTCCTCGGAGAGCGGGCCTCGTCGGAGAGCGTCCGGGTGGGGGCCGAGAAAGCCGTGGTGGAAGGGGTGTTCGACGTGAGTGACCGCCCCGAGGTGCTGGCGCGCCTGGAGGAGCAGGGAATGCAGGCCGAGGACGGGCTGCTCATCCTGCGTCGGGAGGTGGCGGCCGAGGGGCGCAACCGCGCCTGGGTCTGTGGATCTCCCGCCACCGCGTCCCTTGTGGGCGAGCTCGGCCGCTCCCTGGTGGACCTCCACGGCCAGCACGAGCATCAGACGCTCCTCCACGCGGCGGAGCAGCGGGGGGTCCTGGACGCCTTCGCGGGCGCCGGAGGCCTGGCCGCCCGCGTGCGCCTCCTCCACGAGGAGCTGCGGTCGCTCGAGCGGGAGCTGGAGGCCCGGGAGGCCCGGCGCCGCGAGATCGAGTCCCGGGCCGACTTCCTCCGCTTCCAGGCCTCCGAGATCGCGGACGCCGAGTTGGAGGCGGGGGAGGACGAGGCGCTGGACGACGAGGCCCGCCGCCTGGAGCACGCCGAGGAGCTGGCCGAGGACGCATCGGCGCTCCACCAGGGGCTGTACGGGGGAGAGGACAGCGTCTCCGACCGGCTGGCGGAGCTCCGATCGATCCTCCAGCGCCTGGCGCGCATCGACGGCTCGCTGGCCGACACGGCCGGGATGCTGGAGACGGCCTATCACCAGGTGGTGGAGTCCGGCCGCGCCCTCGGGGACTACGCGGCCAGCGTGGAGCACGATCCCGGTCGCATCGAGAAGGTGCGCCAGCGCCTCGACCTCCTGTTCCGGCTCAAGCGGAAGTACGGCCCCGATCTGGCCGACGTCCTGGAGACGCTGCGCCGGGTGCGGGGCGAGCTGGAGGAGCTGGAGGCCTCCTCCCTGGACCTGGAGGCGCTGAGCCGCCGCCGGGAGGCGGCCGGGCGGGAGCTCGCCGAGGCGGCCGCCGAGCTGAGCGCGCGCCGGAGTGAGGCGGCCGGGCGTCTCGAGGAGCGGGTGGAAGCCCTCCTTCCCGAGCTCGGCATGCCGGGCGCCGTCTTCCGTGTGGGCCTCCAATCCCTCGCGGCTCCCGGGGCGGGCGGTGCCGAAGCGGTGGAGTTCCGCGCTTCCCTGAACCCCGGCTTCGAGCCACGTGCCCTGGCGCGCATCGCCAGCGGGGGCGAGCTGTCGCGGGTCATGCTGGCGCTCAAGTCCATCCTGGCGGACGTGGACCGCGTGCCGACCCTGGTGTTCGACGAGGTGGACGCGGGCATCGGCGGGACGGTGGCCAGCGCGGTGGCGCGCAAGCTCCGGGAAGTGGCGCGGACGCACCAGGTGTTCGTGATCACCCATCTCCCCCAGCTCGCGTCGCTGGCCGACGGGCACCTGCTGGTGGAGAAGACCGAGCTGCGGGGCGTGGCCGCCACCCGGGTCGGTGCACTGGACGGTGAGCCCCGGGTGCGCGAGATCGCCCGCATGCTGGGCGGCGATCCGGAATCGGCGACCTCCAGGGATCATGCGCGGGAGCTGCTGCGGGCGGGTTGAGCCGACGCCCCGGGGGGTGGGACCCCATCCCTCTCCTCAGCGGCCCCACAGCGGCTGGTAGATCCGCAGTCCGGTCTGGACCCGGACGCCCTTCGGTGTGCGGCCGCCGCTGCCCGCCACCCCGGCCTGCACGCCGAAGCGCACCTCGAAGGGGACGTCCGTGCGGCCCTCCCTCCACGCTTCCAGGGTCGAGAAGACCAGGCCTCCGCCCAGCTCGTGGAGGGTCTGCCCGGTCTCCGCCTCGAGGACCGACGGGTCGGGGAAGGTCGCGTCGGGGGGCGCCGGGGCGGCCAGCTCGTACGTATCCTCGCCCTTGTGGAAGAGGCGCCAGCTGGCGGCGACGGCGAGCTCGGTGGTCACGTGCCAGCGCGGGGACAGCTCCACCTGGAGGTAGCTCCCCGGCGTCCAGCGCACGGGCACCCGGGTCGCCACCGGGGCCAGCACGACGTCGGCGGGGACGGCCCGGCGGAGCAGGTCCACCGGGGACTGGACCCCGTAGCGGGCGTCGGCCCACAGGCCCCATGCGCCGACGCGGCCGTTGGCGAACACTCCCCCCTCCACATCGGTCTGCCCGTCGCCCGTCCCTAGGTCCAGGAAGCGATCGGGATCGTCCGGCTGTCCGGTGCCGAGCCGCACCAGGGCGCGTGCTCCCACCTGCCATCGTGCCCGGGCGGGCGCCTCCGCCGAGTCGCGCGCCTCCCCCTCCAGCAGGCGCACGGCGGCGGTCAGCTCCACGTCGCCCAGCTCCCACAGCCCGACCACGTTGGAGGGGGTGTCTCCCAGTCCCGCTCTCGCATCGCTGAAGAGGCGGAGGACGGTCTCGGCATCGAGCACCCCTTCCGCCAGTGGCAGGGAGCGGTCGATCCCGGCCAGCCCGGCCTCGGCGAGGCGTTCGTTGAGGGCCTCCAGCCGCGCGCGCAGGCCCGTGCCGGCCGCGGTCCCCTCGGCGGGGAAGAGCGGCGCCAGGCCGTACGCCGCCCTCAGGGTGGACTCGAACGACTCGGCGTCATCGGCCAGCGCCCGCGCCGCGGCGCACCCCGCTTCGTCCTCGCCGCACAAGGAGGCGGCCCGCGCCCGCGCCGTCGCGGCGGACCCCGCAAGGTCTTCCAGGAAGCCCGCCAGGGCGCTGGGAGCCGTCACCGAGGGGCTGAGGCCCAGGTTCGGCCCTTCGGGATCCAGCCGCAGGATGAGGGAGGCCTCGGTGCGCGTCCTCACGAACGGCACCGTCACGCCCACCGTCAGCCACTCGAAGATCCCCAGGTCCACCCGCAGGGGGACGCGCGCGACGTCGTGCGCGACCCGCGCCCGGCTCGAGCCGAGCAGGGCCTGGTACGACGGGTCCTCCAGCAGCGCCCGCAGGCGCGTCTCCTGGGCCGCCACGCCCGGAAACAGCTCGCTGGCCCGGTCGCGCTCCAGATCGAAGCCCAGGAGCTCGGTCTCCTCCACGAGAGCGCCGTCCTCCGTCCGGAGCCCGAAGCGCTCGCTCCAGTGGAAGAAGGACGGAGCCACCTCCACGCGCAGGCGTCCCGCGGGCGAGAGCGGGCCCTCGGTCACCTGCGCCGTGGCCGGGGCCGGAAGCAGGAGGATCGCGGCCAGGACCAGGCGGGCGACGCGTGGGGAAGCGGGTCTTCGCGGCATCGCGGGCAGGGCCGGGAGTCGACGGAGAAACGTATGAATTGAGGGCGGGAACAGGGTCGCCCGAGGCCGGTAAGATAACAGCGTGAGAGGC
>JAHWKH010000048.1 GCA_019347995.1 Gemmatimonadota bacterium
GAGGCGGGCGTGATCGCCATCTTCTGCGGGAAGGTGCTCGAGCAGTCAACCCCCACGGTCTACGGCGACGGCCTGCAGACCCGCGACTACGTGTATGTCCAGGACGTGGTGGCGGCCAACCTGCGTGCCGCCGACCTGCCCCTCGACGGCGTTCCGGCCAGGATCGACGAGCGCGCCTTCAACGTGGGGACCGGGGTGGGGACGAGCGTGAACCGGCTGGCCGACTATCTGGAGGAGATCGCCGATCGACGCCCCGGCCGCGAGTACCGTGCTGAACGGCCCGGCGAGCTGCGTCACAGCACGCTGGACGCGAGCCGCTTCAACGAGCACGGCTGGGCGCCGACCACGCCGCTGCGCGAAGGCCTGCGGGCCACGTACGAGTTCATCGAGGGCGCCCGGGCGGGCCGCGCATGAGCGTCCTCGCCGTCCTCCTCCAGGCGGCGCCCCCGCCGCAGAACGCCTGGGACATGATCGTCGGGGGGACCCTCCCCACCCAGATCGTCCTCCTCACGCTGCTGGCGTTCTCCCTGGCGTCGTGGTGGATCATCTTCTGGAAGGCCCGCGTCTTCCGCGAGGTGCGCAACCAGGCCGACCGCTTCCTCCAGCAGATGGAGCGGGCCCAGCGGCTGGAGGACGCCTACAAGGCCATCCTCACGCTGCCCGAGTCGCCGTACGGCCGCGTCTTCCGACAGGGGCTCAATTTCTTCAGCGAGCTGCGCCCCGGGGCGCTGCGCGAAGGAGCCGCCCCCAGCCAGGGCCTCTCCCTCACCCAGCTCGAGGCGCTGCGCCTGGTGCTGGAGAAGGAGGAGGCGGAGGAGCGCGACGAGCTGGCCCGGGGCATCTCCTGGCTCGCCGTGGTCGCATCGGTCTCGCCGCTGCTGGGCCTGCTGGGGACCGTCATCGGCGTGATGAACGCCTTCCTGGGCATCGCCACGACGGGCTCCTCCAACATCGGTGCCGTGGCGCCCGGCGTGGCCGAGGCGCTGGTGACCACCGTGGCGGGCCTGTTCGTGGCCATCCCGGCGGTCATCGCCTACAACCACTTCGTCTCGCGCCTCAACCTGGTGACGGGCGAGCTGGAGGGCTTCAGCAGCGAGTTCATCGGCACGCTGGCCCGCGAGGGCCGGGTCTGATGGGGAGCGGCTGATGGCGGGCGTGGGCCTGGGGCGCAGCGGCCGACGGGGACAGCGGGGCGACCTTCCGCTCACCGCGGACATCAACATCACGAGCCTGGTGGACGTGGCGTTCACGCTGCTGGTGATCTTCATCATCACGGCGCCGATCCTCCAGGGCGGTGTCGAGGTGGACGTCCCGCGCGCCGAGGTGCGGCCCATCACCGCCGCCGACGATCCGTTCATCGTCACCGTGAGGCGCGACGGGCAGGTCTTCCTCGAGGAGACGCCCATGAGCGTCCAGGACTTCATCGAGGCATTCCCCCAGCTCGCCGCCGCCGGCACCATCGAGCGTGTCTACCTGCGGGGCGATTCCCTCGCCTCGTACGGTCCCGTCCTCCAGGTCATCGCCGCCGTGCAGGGGGCGGGCGTCCCCGTGGGCCTGGTGGGCGAGGTGCCGCCCCGGGGGCGTTAGAACGATGCCGGAGAAGGGAGGCGGCGCGCGGGTGGCGGCGCGGCCGCGGGCCTCGGAGCGCAAGACGGCTCCCGCCGTCGCGTCGCTGGCGGTGCACCTGGTGGCGGTGGCCCTGGCGTGGTGGACGGGCGTGTCCCGTCCGGAGCCCGTGGAGTTCGTCTCCTACCACATCGAGATGACGTCCCTCCCGGCCCCGGAGCCGGCCGGGGTGCCCGAGCCGGCGCCGCCGGAGGATCTGGTGGTGGAGGACCCCCGGCCGGCCCAGCCCGAGCCGGATCCGATCCCGCCGCCCCCCGAACCCGAGCCCGATCCCGCCCCGGCACCGGAGCGGCAGCCCGAGCCCGAGCGGCGGCCCGAGCCCCCCCGCCCGGACCCGCCCCGGTCGCGGCCCGATCCGCCCCCGGAGGAGACGCCGGAGAGGGCCCGCTCCCCCGATCCCGATCCCTCGGCCGTCGGCGGCGAGGCCATCGACGTACGGCTCGAAGGGCTCCGCAGGGACTATCCGGCGTACTACGAGAACATCATCCGGCAGATCAACCGCTGCATGCGCTGGCGGGGCTCCGGAACGCCGGAGACCACGGTGTACTTCGTCATCCGGAAGGACGGGACCATGGAGGACCTGAGACCGCTCGAGCCCTCGGGCAACTTCGCTTTCGACGCCGAGGCCCTGGGGGCCGTGGAGTGCGCCGGCGCCCGCTTCGGCCCGCTCCCCGAGGGCCTGCCGTACGACCGCCTGCCCGTGCGCTTCACCATCTCCGCCGGCCGGGGCGGTGGCGCCGCCACGGCCGTTCTGTCCTCCGCGAGCGCCCTTCCCGGCGCCGCGACATCCTCCGCAGCGGACGGCCTGCCCGGCGCCGCGACCTCTTCCGCACCGTGACGACGATGACGACGATGACGGGACGCCGCTCCCTCCGCACCACGATCTGCCTGGGCGCCTCCCTCCTGCTGGGGGCGCTGGCCGCTCCCGCGGCCGGCCAGCAGCGCGACTCCATCCCCGGGGTCTCGCTGGGCCTGGTGGTGCAGGGGGGCACCGCGCCCGCCCTGGCCATCAAGCCGTTCACCGGCCGCTTCGGCGGCGACGCGGCGGCGAGTCAGGTCGAGGCCATCATGGGCCGCGACCTCCGCTACTCGGACCGCTTCGAGATCATGGACTCCATGCCCGCCGCCATCATGGGCGAGGGGGTCGACTACCGCCTGTGGGACCGGTTGGGGGCCACCTGGCTCCTCACCGGGCAGGTGGAGGGCGCCGGGGACGCCTACCTGCTCGTCCTGGAGCTCCACGACATCCCCTATGGGCAGGTCCGGGAGCGGGGACGTTTCCGGGTGCCCAACCCGGATCATCCCGACTTCCGCATGGCGGTGCACCGGGCGTCCGACGCGCTGGTGGAATGGGTCTTCGACGAGCCGGGCATGGCCGCCAGCCGCATCGCGTTCAGCATGCGCTCGCCCGCCGGCGTGAAGGAGCTCTACGTCATCGACTCGGACGGGGAGGGCCTGAGGAAGCTCACGAACCACGACGCCATCACCATGTCGCCGGCGTGGTCGCCCGACGGGCAGCGCATGGCGTTCATGTCGTACAAGACCGGCTTTCCCCGGATCTTCGTCCACGAGCTGGCGACGCGGCGCGAGCAGGAGGTCGAGGCCGGCCAGCCCGGCGACTACTATACGCCGGCGTGGGCGCCGGACGGCGAGACGCTGACGTTCTCGGTGCAGGCCGGCGGGTCGCGCACGGGCCTCTTCAGCTACAACGCTCTGCGCAACTGCTGTGTGGAGCAGCTCACCGGGGGCCGCTGGAACGACATCTCGCCGACCTACTCCCCCGACGGCCGCTTCATCGCGTTCAACTCGAACCGGCTGGGCACCGCCGTCCCCCAGATCTACGTCATGCCCGCGCGGGGGGGCGACCCCGAGCTCCTCAGCCCCTACGAGTACGGGAACAGCGGCTACTTCACGTCCCCGGACTGGTCACCCACCGGCGACATGGTGGCCTTCCACGGCCGCATCCGCCGCGGGCAGTACCACATCCTGGTTGCCCGCCCCGGGGAGCGGGGACGCATCCGGCAGCTCACCTGGGAAGGCAACAACGAGGACCCGTCGTGGGCGCCCGACGGCCGCCACATGGTGTTCAAGGGCGAGCGCGGCTGGGGCAAGGGGCTCTTCGTCGTGGACGTGGCGACGGGCAGGATCCGCACCCTGCTTCCCGGTGTCGACGTGACGGTGCCCGACTGGTCGCCGTCCCTTCCGGGAGACGGGTCGTGAGCCTTCCGGCCAGCGACGCGTAGGGGGATCGGAGGGCTCCACCCACCACATCCGGTGTGGCCCGGTTTCCCGGCGGCGCGACACCGCGGGCGGCGCCGGCGTTGCGCTCCCGATCCCGTCGCCCTATATGGTACCGCGGCGCGCTGCTCGCCCCACCCGAGACCGAAGGTGGCGCCGCGATTCCACGTTGCCGCACTCGCACCACCCCCGACATCCTCTGGAGAAGGCATGATCCACCGTCGCCTCGTCGTTCCCGTCCTGGCCCTGACGCTGATCTCCGCCGCGGCCTGCCGGCGGGATCCGCCGCCGCCGCCCGAGCCCGCCGGCCCGACCCAGGCGGAGCTCGAGCGGATGAGGCAGGACTCGATCCGGGCCGCCGAGGCCGCCCGCGCGCAGGCCGAGGCCGCGGCGCGCGAGCGAGAGGCGGCCGAGCAGCGCCGCCTCGAGGAAGCCCGTGCGTCGGCCGTTGCCACCCTGCGCGAGATCGTCCACTTCGACTACGACCAGTCGGACATCAACCCCCAGGCGGAGCGTGTTCTCCGCCAGAAGGTGGAGATCCTGCGGGCGAACCCCGGCATCCGGCTCCGCATCGAGGGCCACGCCGACGAGCGCGGCTCCACGGAGTACAACCTGGCCCTGGCCAACCGACGGGCCGAGAGCGTGCGCCAGTTCTTCACGAACTTCGGCCTGAGCGGCGACCGCTTCGCCACCGTCTCGTACGGGGAGGAACGGCCGCTGGTCAACCGGAGCGACGAGCAGGCCTGGGCGCAGAACCGTCGCGCCGAATTCGTCATCACGGCCGGCGACGTACGGGTCCCTTCGGACCGCTGATCGCCAGGAGAGACAGGAGACGCCCCTCCCCCGGATCCCCTCCGGGGGAGGGGTGTTATACAGGTATGCCGATCCCATTCTCCAGAGGGGGCGGGGCGCTGGCCCTGCTCGCCGCCGTGCTGTTCGCCTCCGGCTGCGCCACCAAGGGCGACATCCGCGACATGCAGGAGGCCATGCGCACCATGTCGGCCGGTCAGGACTCGGTCCTCCGGCAGCTGCGCCTCGAGCAGACCCTCACGCAGGACACGCTGCGCACGCAGACGTCGCGCCTCTTCGAGATCCGTGGGGACCTGGCGACCCAGCTCCAGCGGATCCTCGACGAGCTGGCCACGCTGCGGGAGCTCACCGGGCAGAACCAGCGGACCATCGCCTCGGTGCGCGACCAGATCGACGCCCTGCGGCGGACGGGCCTCGTGGCGCCCACGGCGACGGCGGAAGGCGCCGGTCTTCCGGGACCGGCCCAGGGCGGTGGCAGCGCCGAGGAGGCCTACAACGCGGCGGTGGAGCAGTTCAACCGCGGCTCGCTGACGGCGGCGCGCATCACGTTCGAGCGCTTCCTCCAGCAGTACCCCAACCACCGGCTCGCCGCCGACGCCCACTTCTACATGGCCGACATCCTCGTCCAGAACGGAAACCTGGAGGAGGCGCTCGACGCGTTCGAGATCATCCCCCAGCGCTTCCCGCAGGCCGCCAAGGTGCCCGACGCCCTCTACCGGATCGGCATCCTCCACCTGGAGCGCGGAGATCGCGACGAGGGACGCCGTTATCTCGAGCGAGTGGTGAACACGTATCCCGACAGCACGGTCGCCCAGCTCGCATCGGAGAGGCTCCGGGGCCTGGGCTGACCGCCGCCGGACCGACCTCCCCCCTCGCCGTTTCATGCGCTGCCCCAACTGTGACGCCACCGACAACCGGGTCGTGGACACCCGGACGAGCCGGGGCGGACGCGCCGTCCGCCGCCGTCGGGAGTGCTCCGTCTGCGGCCGTCGCTTCACCACCTACGAGTACGTGGAGCAGAGGCCCATCCAGGTGCTGAAGCGGAGCGGCAGCGCGGAGGATTTCGACCGCGAGAAGCTGCTCCGCAGCATCCAGGTCGCGTGCGCCAAGCGTCCGGTCTCCGCGTCGTCCATCGACGCGCTGGTGGAGCAGGTCGAGGAGGTGCTCTCCCGTGAGGCGGGCGTGGAGATCCCCAGCTCGCGCATCGGCGAGATGGTCATGGACGCGCTGCGGCCGCTGGACCGGGTGGCGTTCGTCCGCTTCGCCTCGGTGTACCGCAACTTCCAGGACGCCGGGCAGTTCCAGGAGTTCGTCGACGAGCTGAACATCCGCCAGGAGCGGGAGGCGGTCGCCCGCAGCCAGGTGGAGCTGCCCCTGCCCTCCGACGGGTCCGAGGCGTGAGGACGGCGCCGGGCGGGACCGAGCGGACGGAGCCGCGCTCCCGCTTCGACCACGGCATCCACCGGGGCGAGATGCCGTTCCTCGATCACCTCGAGGAGATGCGCTGGCGCATCTTCAAGTCGGCGTCGGCCCTCATCGTGGGAGCCGTCCTGGGCTTCATCGGCGTGCACTACCTGGAGGTCACGGACCTCCTCATCCGGCCCATCGAGGAGTTCCTGCCCGAAGGGCGGCTGCACGCGTTCAGCCCCATCACCCCGTTCTTCCTGGAGCTCAAGCTGGCTCTCCTGGTGGGGCTGATCCTGGCGTTCCCCGTCATCCTCTACCAGCTGTGGGCGTTCCTGTCTCCGGCGCTGGAGACGCACGAGAAGCGCATCATCGTGCCCGCTCTCTACATGGGTCTCGTGCTCTTCTCGCTGGGCGTGGCCCTGGCGTACTGGATCGCCCTGCCCGTGAGCCTGGAGTTCCTCTTCGGATTCCAGACGGATCTCCTGACGCTCACCATCGGGGCCGACGAGTACCTGGCCTTCGTCGTGCGCCTGCTGATGGCCTTCGGGCTCATCTTCGAGCTGCCGGTGGTCATCATGATCCTGTCGGCGCTGGGGCTCGTCACCCCCGGGTTCCTGAGGGAGAAGCGGCGCCACGCGGTGGTCCTCATCACCGTGACGGCCGCCTTCCTGAGCCCCGGCGACGTCATCATGGTGACCCTCCTCATGATGGTCCCCCTGATCCTCCTCTACGAGTTCAGCATCCTGCTGTCGCAGATGATCGTCCGGCGCCGGGAGGAGAACTCGATCCTCGCGCCCGAGGCGCCCGAGGGCGCGGTGGAGGCCGAATGAGACCGCTCCTGATGCTGGCGGCTCTGGCCACCCTGGCCGCCGCGATGCCCCCCGCGGCCACGGCCCAGGAGGACTCCACGGCCATCCGGGCGCGCCAGCGCCTCGAGCGACTGGCGCGCCCGCCCGCGCCCGACACGGCGTCGGCCGTGGCGGAGGACACGGTCGTCGTCGGAGCCGGGGGCCCGGTCCGGCGGGGCCCCGCGCCCCGGGTCGAGGGCGGGGACACGATCCTGCAGCGCCTCCTGGAGCTCGAAGGCTTCGAGCCGACGCGCTACGAGGGGACCGGCGCCGACTTCGAGGCCGGGCGGCGGGTGCTGGTGCTCCGGGGTGATTCCGCGTCGCGCGCCACGGTGCGCCGCGAGGGCATCGAGCTCACCGCCGACTCGCTGATCCGGTTCGACGAGGGCGCCGGAAGGATCCGGGCGGAGGGACAGCCCCTCTTCACCCCCCGGGAGGGCGATCCCGTCGAGAGCCGGGTCATCGTCTACGACCTGGCCTCCGAGCGGGGCTCGGCGCTGGGGGCGCGCACCCGCTACACGTCGGGCGCCAACTGGATCGTCACCGGCGACCTGCCCACGGTGAGCCCGGAGGTGGTCTACGGCTCCCACACCCGCTTCACGTCGTGCGAGCTGGAGGTACCCCACTACCACTTCGAGACCGACCAGATCAAGATCGTCGCCGGCCGCATCCTGGTGGCCCGTCCGGTGCGCCTCTACTTCGCCGACGTGCCGGTGGCGTGGCTCCCGTTCGTGGCGCAGAGCCTGGCCTCGGGCCGCTCCAGTGGGCTGCTGACGCCGACGTTCAGCGTCAACGACATCGTGCGCACGTCGGGAGGCTACAACCGGCGCGTCAGCAACCTGGGCTTCTACTGGGCCATGAGCGACTACTCCGACGCCACGGTGGCGGTGGACTGGTTCAGCGACAACTTCACGGCGCTCACCGGCAGCTTCCGCTACCGCTGGGTGCGGCAGTTCCTGGACGGGACGGTCAACGCCCGGCAGTACTGGCGCGACGAGGGGAGCACGGATCTCACCTTCGACACGAACCACAGCTGGCAGCCCGACGAGCGCACCGACTTCCGCCTCTCGGCGCGTTACACGTCCTCGACCGACCTGGTGCGCGACTACAGCATGGATCCACGCGAGCTGACGCAGTCCGTCAACTCGTCCGGGGGCCTGAGCCGGCGCTTCGACTGGGGCACCACCTCGCTGAGCGGCACGCGCGACCTGTACCTGTCCGACGACCGGGTCACCATGACGCTTCCCGACGCCAGCGTGAACCTCTCGCCCATCACGCTCTTCCGGGCGCCCCCCACGCGGGCGAGCTGGTACAACAACGTCACCTGGTCCGGACAGGCGCAGGGCCAGCGGGAGATCGAGACGTTCGCCGACTCCCCGCTGGACACCGCCCGCGCGCGGTTCGATCGGGGGGCGCTGAGCGGCCGCGTGAGCTCGGGGTTCAACATCGGCAGCCTGTCGTGGAACCAGCGCGCCAGCTTCCGCCGCTCGACGACCTTCGACGTGCCTCTCACGGCGGGCGATCCCACGTCCGGCCTGGTGGGCTTCTCGCCCTCGGGCCGCCCGCTGGCCGAGAGCGCGGCGTCCGTCGCCGACGTCGAGGCCGCCGAGCTGGGGGACGTGAACCGCGAGGAGGTGGACTGGAACACCGGCTTCGCCTACCAGCAGACGCTGATCGGCTCGACGACCTTCACCCCCCGTATGTCCCTCTCGGGCCGCTCCCTGCGCACGGACACCAGCTCCGTCGCGTCGGGCTTCGTGGCGGCCCCCGCGCGCATGAGCTTCGGCGCGGCGCTCAAGAGCGACATCTACGGGCTCTTCGGCGGCGTGGGGCCGTTCACGGCCATCCGCCACAAGGTGTCACCGGAGCTCAGCTACGACTGGTCTCCCGAGAAGACGCCCAACGAGCTCCAGACGGACGTGTTCGGCGGCCGCGCCCTCCAGCCCACCAACACGCTGAGCCTCACGCTCAACCAGACCTTCGAGGCGAAGCGCAGGGTCGCCGGAGACGACGCGGCGGTGGACAGCATGACGGCGGACGAGCTGGAGGCGGCCGCCGGCGAGACGCGCCTGGACGAGGGCGCGGCGGCGGCGGACACCGCGGCGGACGACCCGCGCGGCCGCGTGGACGAGCCCGTCGTGAACCTCCTGAGCGTGCGGACCAGCGCCATCAACTACGACTTCGTCGAGGCCGATTCTGCGGGGGCGTTCCTTCTGGGCTTCACGCGCAGCACGCTCGGAAACACCATCTCGTCGGACTTCCTGCGCGGCCTCAGCATCCAGATGACGCACGACCTCTTCCGGGATACGACCATCGCGCCGCTGGCCCCCTCGCCGCAGGCCGGCCGTGATCGCGTCGAGCGGGTCTTCGCGCCCCACCTCTCGGGCCTCAACCTGAGCTTCTCGGTGAACAACCGGTCGTCCATCATGCGCGGCTTCGGGCTGTGGGGCGGGGGCGAGGCCGGCGAGGAGCCCCAGGATCCGGATCTGCCCGAGGACTCCGAGCCGTTCCCCTCACGGTCGGCGACGAACGAGACCACCGTCATCCCCGGCGACGCGGATGGACCCGAGCCGGCGGCGGGCCGTCCGCCCGAGCCGACGGACGTGGGCCGCTGGAACGCCAACTTCAGCTACGCCCTGAGCCGGCCTCGCAGCGACATCCGCGAGCCCAGCCAGATGCTCCAGATCTCCTTCAACCTCATCCCCACCACGCAGTGGGACCTGGGGTGGCGCACCTCCTACGACCTGGAGCGGGGGGCGTTCAACGACCACATGGTGCGGCTCACGCGCGATCTCCACCGCTGGCAGGCCAGCTTCGACTTCACCAAGACGGCCACGGGCAACTGGGCCTTCCGGTTCGAGGTCTCGCTGCTGGACAACCGGGACCTCAAGTTCGACTACCGCCAGCGCAACGTGGAGCCCGGCGCGCGCCGCCCCCGCTGACCGCCGCGGGCTCGAAGCGACCCCACGTCCCCGCCCGGGTGGCCTGCGCGGCCATGATGGCCCCGGGCGCCCCGCTGCGGCCGCTGTCCCCGCGGGACCCCCGCGCGCTGTCCTTCACGGAGGACAGCCACGAAGATCGCAAAGTTCCTATTTTCTTGCGGGACAACGACTTCCGTGCAGGTACGGCTCGTGCCCGGCTTCCGGCCAACGAGCCTGCGCACCCACAAAGGACGATGACGATGACGCGCTGGATGGCGGGATGTCTGGCCCTGGCCGTGGCGGCCGGGGCGTGTGGTGACGACGACGGGACCCTGTTCCCGGGAGGCGAGGCGCCGGCGGCGCCCCGGGCCCTGGACGTCGCCTACTTCGGTGGCGCGGTCTTCGTGACCTGGGAGATCGCCCCCGACTGGGACGGGGAGAGCTTCCGCGTGTACTCGCGGCAGGCCGCCGCCACCCTGGCCGGCGCCGACCTGCGGCGCGGCAACCTGACCGGCGCGCAACTGCAGGGCGCCAGCCTGCTGCTCGCCGACCTGCAGGAATGCAACCTGATGGGCGCCAACCTGACCCGCTGCAACCTGTCCGGCACCGACCTGCGCAACGCCAACCTGACCCGCGCGATCCTGGCCGACGCGGTGGTCGGGCGGCTGGAGCTCAGCACCCGCAACGGCGATCGCGCCCGCGCCACCAA
>JAHWKH010000049.1 GCA_019347995.1 Gemmatimonadota bacterium
GCTCCTCATCGAGATCGACAACCTCAACTTCAACGACGCGACGCTGCACGTGGTCGCCGGAGGGAGCCGCACACGGCTGGGCATCGTGACCGGCAAGTCCACCGCCGTCCACACGATCTCGTGGGACGTGCCCCGCGACCTCCGCATCGAGGTGGACCTGGTGGGCGAGAGCTCCTTCAGCACGAACCGGGTGGACGCCCGGCCGGGGCAGAGCCTCCAGCTCCTCATCGAGGCGGACAGCCGCCGGACCCGGCTCATCCACGGCACCCGGCGAAGCGGCCCGTCGTGAGGTGGCTCGTCCTGGTGGTCGGCGTGGTGATGGCCGGCTGTTCGGGGAACGCCCCCGGCCCGGATGCGAATCCGTTCGATGTGGGCGCCACCACGGTCACGGTCGTGGTGCGGAACCAGTACGAGCTGGACGTCATCCTGCACGCGGCCGGACCCGCCACGACCACCCGGCTCGGCAGCGTGGCGCCGGGCCGGAGCACCACCTTCCAGATCCCCTGGACCCGACCCGAGGACCTGCGCATCCGCGTCGAGCCCGCCACGGGCCCGCACATGGAGTCCAATGCCCTGACCGTGCGTCCGGGCGACGCGGTGATCCTCACGGTCGCGTCGGACATCGGAAGGACCGTCCTGATCCACGGACGCTAGTGGCCCCCTACTCCCCGTAGGGCACCCACACGTTCTTGATCTGGGTCGCGTGGTGGAGGAACGCCTCCCCCTGGCCCTGCTCCCGGTCGTGCCAGTCCCGCACCAGGCCGTCGCTGCACCACGTGCGCTTGAGGTTTCCGGCCGAAAGTCGCTCGACGTCCCGGCATCGGGCCGGGGAGCCGAAGCACCAGATCCCGTCCACGTCGTCGTGCGCCGCCAGCGTCGGAACCACCTCGCCGTGCAGGCCCGTCACCAGGTTCACCACGCCGCCCGGCACGTCCGACGTGTCCAGCACGGGGTAGAGCTCGCTGGCCGCCAGGGGCCAGCGCCGGGAGGGCACCACGACCACGGCGTTGCCCATCGCCACCGCCGGTGCCAGGGTGGACACGAGGGCGAGGAGGGGAGCCTCGTCGGGGCACACCACCGCCAGCACGCCCAGGGCCTCGGGCATGGCCAGCGTCACGTTCCTGAACGGCGTGTGGTGCACGCGTCCGTCCCACTTGTCCGCCCACGCGGCGTACGTGAAGAGGCGGCGGACGCTCGCCTCCACCTCGCGGGCGGGGTCGCCGGCGTCCGCCCCCGCCAGCCGCGCCGCGACGTCGTTGGCGCGCGCCGCCAGGTTCTCGGCCAGGTAGAACAGCACCTGCGCGCGGTTGTGCGCCGTGCGACCGGCCCAGGATGCCTGCGCCTTTCTGGCGGCCTCGACGGCGTCGCGGATGTCCTTGCGATTGCCGCGCCCGACCTCGCCCAGCACCCGGCCGTGGGCGTCGAGCACCTCGAGGCTGTAGCCCTCGTCGGGCCGGCGCTGCTTGCCGCCGATGTAGAGCTTCGCGGTGCGGTCCACGCCCGGGGTCCCGCGGCCGTCCGCCAGCGCCGGGCCGCCCACACCCTCTGCGGGCTCAGGCTCCGGCGCATCCTCGCCGCGGCGCGGCGCGTCGCGCTCCCAGGCGGGCCGCAGGTACTCCCGGAGCCCCTCGATGCCGCCCTCGCGGCCGAAGCCGCTCTCGCGATAACCGCCGAATCCGGCCGCGGCGTCGAACAGGTTGGTGCAGTTCACCCAGACCGTGCCGGCCTTGATGGCCGGCGCCACGTCCAGCGCCAGGTTGAGGCTCTCGCTCCACACGCTGGCCGCCAGCCCATAGCGGGTGTCGTTGGCCAGCTCCACCGCCTCCTCCGGCGTGCGGAACGTCATGAGCACCACCACCGGCCCGAAGATCTCCTCCCGGGCGATAGTGGCCGCGGGTGACACGTCGGTGCAAAGGGTGGGGGGATAGAACCAGCCTTCCTTCGGCTCGCTCCACGACGGCTGCCAGATGCGCGCGCCCTCCTCTCGTCCCCGCTCCACGAGCCCCCGGATGCGGTCGAGCTGCACCGGCGCCACGATGGCGCCCATGTCCACGGCCTTGTCCAGGGGGTCGCCCATGCGCAGCGTCTCCATGCGCGCCTTCAGCTTCCCCTCCAGGTCCCGGGCGACGCCCTCCTGCACGAGGATGCGGCTGCCCGCGCAGCACACCTGCCCCTGGTTGAACCAGATTGCGTCCACCACGCCCTCCACCACGCTGTCCAGGTCGGCGTCGTCGAACACCACGAAGGGGCTCTTGCCGCCCAGCTCGAGGGAGAGGCGCTTGCCGCTGCCTGCCGTGGCCTCACGGATGAGGCGGCCCACCTCGGTCGATCCGGTGAACGCCACCTTGGCCACGTCGGGGTGGCGCACCAGCGCCTCGCCCGTGCGGCCGTCACCCGTGAGGACATTGAAGACGCCCGGGGGGATCCCCGCTTCGGCGCACAGCTCGGCGAAGAGCAGGGACGTGAGCGGGGTGTGCTCCGCCGGCTTCAGCACCACCGTGTTCCCGGTGGCCAGGGCGGGAGCCACCTTCCAGGCCAGCATGAGGAGGGGGAAGTTCCACGGGATGACCTGCCCCACCACCCCCACCGGCACCTGTCCCGGCAGGGCCTCCGCCAGGAGCTCCGCCCAGCCGGCGTGATGGTAGAAGTGCCGCGCCACCAGGGGGACGTCCAGGTCGCGGGACTCGCGGATGGGCTTGCCGTTGTCCATCGTCTCCAGCACCGCGAAGAGGCGGGCGTGCTTCTGGATCCGGCGGGCCAGCGCATACAGGTAGCGGGCCCGCACGTGCCCGGCCGTGGCGCTCCACTCCGGAAGAGCCTGCGCGGCCGCACGCACGGCCCGATCCACGTCCGCCTCGCCGGCCTGCGTCACCCGCGCCAGCACCGATCCGTCCGACGGCCTGTGGGTGGCGAACGTCTCGCCCTCGGCGCCGTCGACCCACTCGCCGCCGATGTAGAGCCCGAAGCTGCGGCCCCGGGCCTCCAACCAGGCGAGGGCCCGCTCGGCGGATTCGGGCGCCGGCCCGTACTCCATGGTCTCGAAAACGTCGGCGACCTTTGTCATGGGTGAGCGCTCAGGCCAGGGGGTGGCGGTGGAACGCGCTGTAGCGTCCCGTCACGTGGTGCTCGAGCTGACGCTCGATGTCTGACAGCAGCGAGCTGGCGCCGAAGCGGAAGAGCGCGGGCCGGAGCCAGGCGTCGCCCAGCTCCTCCTTCATGAGGACGAGCCAGAGCAGGGCTTCCTTCGCCGTGCGGATGCCGCCCGCGGGCTTGAAGCCGACGCGCCATCCGGTGCGCTCCAGGTACGCCCGGACGCTCCGGGCCATCACCAGGCCCACCGGCAGCGTGGCGTTGACGGGCTCCTTGCCGGTCGACGTCTTCACGAAGTCCGTTCCCGCCATCATGGCCACCAGGCTCGCCCGGGCCACATTGCGCAGCGTGCCCAGCTCGCCCGTGCCCAGGATGGTCTTCATGTGGGCGTCGCCGCAGGCCTCCCGGAAGGCCCGGACCTCGTCGTAGAGGGCGTCCCACTCCCCCAGGAGGACGTGGGAGCGCGTGATCACCACGTCGATCTCACGGGCACCGGCCTCCACCGAGGCGCGGATCTCGGCCACCCGCTGGGCGAAGGGCGAGAGGCCGGCGGGAAATCCGGTGGACACCGCCGCCACGGGAACGGAGCTGCCGCGCAGCGCCGACACCGCCGTCTCGACCATGGCGTGATACACGCAGACGGCGCCCACGTGGACGTCCCAGGCATCCATGCCCAGGGCTTCCAGCAGATCCTGGCGCACCGGGGTGCGGGCCTTGGCGCACAGGCGCCGCACGCGCCCCGGCGTGTCGTCGCCCGAGAGGGTGGTGAGGTCGATGCAGGTGACCGCCCGCAGCAGCCAGGCCGCCTGCCATTCCTTCTTCACGGTGCGCCGGGTCCCCAGCGTGGACGCGCGCCGCTCCACCGCGCTGCGGTTGATCCGGACGTCACGGACCCAGTCCAGGTCCAGTGGCACGCCCGGATTGCGGCCCTCCCGCACCGGGCCGGGAAGGGCGGGGGCGGCGCGGCCGGTGGGAAGCGGGCCGGCGTCGTCGCGCGTGCGGGTGCGCAGGGCCGTGTCGTCCATGGGGCTGGGAGCCTGTCCGGGTAGCGAGGGGCCGCGTAGCGGGCACCACGGGGTCGGATTCCGGGGGCGCGAGGAAGGTAGTCCCCGGGCCGGCGGGGGTACAGGTGGATGCCGGCCGGAGGCCTTGCCCGCTCGGCCCTCCCTCCTATGTTCGTCGCGGGAGCGGGTCTCGTCTGGTGACGGGGGCGGTCTTCAAAACCGGCTCGTCCGGCTAAAACCCGGGTCGGTGGGTTCGATTCCCACACGCTCCCGCCACGGCCCTCGGCCCGCGGCGGACATCGGTCCGTCGCGGGCCGATCTCGTGCGGACCGGTCCGAGGCCCTCCAATGGGCGCCTTCCTCATCCTATACTTCCGGGCCATGCCCGCCCATCGTACCCTCCCGCTCCTGGCGGCCCTCCTGGCCGGCCTGGCCGCCGCTCCTCCGGCACCCGGGCAGGAGCCCGACACCGCCATCGTCGTCACAGGCGCGCCCACGGGGGACGACCTGGGGCTGCCGGACCTGGACGAGGGCACCACCCCCGGCGGCGCCTTCCTGCGCGCGGTCCTCCTGCCCGGATGGGGCCACGCCTCCATCGGCGCCTACACCCGGGGCGGGTTCTACTTCGGGGTGGAGACGGCCACTGCCTTCATGCTCGTGCGCAATGCCCGCCGCCACGGCGCCGCCCAGGACGTGCGCGACCTGAGGGAAGGGGAGCTGCGGGACCGGCTGGAGCGCGAAGGGGTGACCGACCCGGCGACGATCGAGGAGCGGCTGGACCAGGACGAAGGTCTCGCCGACGCCCGTCAGCTGGTCGACGCCCGCAGTCAGCAGATCGAGGACTGGGCCGCGCTGGGGATCTTCCTCGTCTTCCTGAGCGGCGCCGACGCGTTCGTCTCCGCCCACCTGGCCGATTTCCCGGACCCCGTGGAGCTGGAAGCCGCCGTGGTCCCCACCGCGCTGGGCCTCCGGATGCAGGTGGGCGCGCGGGTGTTGGTGGGCCCTCCACGCGGCTGAGGCGTTCGCCTCGGCGGGAGGCTACCCGTCCCACTCGCGCAGGTCGGGGGCCTCGTCCTCACGGAGCACCAGGTAGCTCCGATGGAAGACCCAGTCGCCGGCGTTGACGTACCAGCGGCCGGGCTCCACCTCCCGGGCCCGGGGAACGTGCGTGTGTCCCAGGACCACCAGGTCGAGGTCCGGCTCGGACGCCAGCTTCTCCACCGCCCACGCCTCCAGCGCGTCGGAGCGCCCCCTGTCGTCCTCGGTGGGACCGGCGGCGCGACCTTCCGTCTTCGAGACGACGCCCGCCGCCCAGGCGCCCACGTCGGGATGCAGCCAGCGGAATCCCCAGCGCGTGAGGCCGCTCCGGAGCACGAGGCGGAGGAGGCGGTATCCCAGGTCTCCGCTGCCGACGCCGTCGCCGTGGGCCAGGAACGTGCGGTGGCCGGCCAGCTCGGTGACCAGGGGATCGCGGAGGAACGTGACGCCGATCTCCTCCTCCAGGAAGGAGCCGCCCCACCAGTCGTGGTTTCCTCCCATGAACAGCACGGGAGTGCCTCCGTCCACGACCTCGGCCAGCGCGCCCAGGGTGCGCGTGTGCCCCCGAGGGATGACGCTTCCGTACTCGAACCAGAAGTCGAAGAGGTCGCCGTTGACGAGGAGCGTCGACGCCTCCCTTCCGGCGTGGCGCAGCCAACGGCGGAACGCCTCCTCCCGCGCGGGGGAGACCGCGCCGAGGTGGACGTCGCTCACGAGATAGACGGGACCGGACATGGCCGCCGAAGCTAGCGCCTGCCCGGGTGTCCAGCGACCGCCCCGCGGCGCCGCTCTCGAGGCCCTTCGTACGATCCGCGGCGCGCTTTACCTTTCGCGGATCGCAGAAGGAAGGGCGTCGAGTCCCGCCCGCCCGCCCGCCGCCCCGCGAGGATGGATGCCGCCACGCCGCGTTGACTTCCGCCGGACATCCCGGCCCGCCGGCCCCCATGGGCCGCGGCGGGACGCGGGCGCCCTCGTGGTCGCGCTGGTGGCCGCGGCGTGCGCGACGCCCCCTCCCCCACCGCCCGATCCCGCCATCGACGCCGAGCGGGCCGCCACAGTGCTCCGGTTGGAAACGCGCATGGAGGCCCCGGCCCGCATCGTCTTCACGTGGTCGCTCGACGACCGGGACCTGAGGCTCAACGGACGGGGGATCGCCCGCGTGGAGCCGCCGTACCGGGCGCGCCTCGACCTCTTCCTCGCGAACGGCGAGGCCGTCGTGGCCGCGGCGCTGGTCGGAAGCGACCTGCGGCTGCCCCGCGGGGCGCCCGAGGGCATCATTCCGCCTCCCGACCTGCTCTGGGGCGCGCTGGGCGTGTTCAACCCGGGCCCGGACGCGGCGCTGCTGGGCGGCGACGCGCCCGAGCCGGAACGGATCCGTCTCCGCTACGGTTATCCCGACGGCACCCGGCTCCACTACACGGTGGCGGGGACGCGCATCTACACGGTCGAGCTCCTGCGCGAGGGGCGCACCGTGCAGCGGGTCGTGGTGGAGCCCGCCGCCGGCGACGACACGCGCTATCCGGAGCGAGCGGTGTACAGGGACGTCCCGGCCTTCCGGGAGCTCACGATCACGCGGGAGAGCGTCGAGAATGTGGAAGCGTATCCACCGGACATCTGGATCGTCCGCTGAAGCCGTGAGGCACCGCCGCACATCCGGGTCGTCGGCCGAGGCCGTCGGGCGCCGCCGGAGCCGGGCCCTCGTCGGCGTCGCCCTGGCCGCGACGCTGGTCCAGAGCGGATGCATGTACAGCTTCCGGGGTGGCAGCTTCCCCGACCACATCCGCACCATCGCGGTGGAGACCTTCGAGAACGACACCAACCGCTTCGAGATCTCCGGCGAGCTCTTCGACGTGATGCTCCGTCAGGTCCCCCGCTCCCTGGGCATCCGCGTCGCCGGGGCGGAGGTGGCCGACGCGGTCGTGCGGGGCACCATCACGCGCTACGACGTGACGGCCCCCAACTACCGCCCCACGGCAGGGGGCGATCGGGCCGAGGTCCTCCAGCGCCAGGTCGCCCTCACCGCCCGCGTCGAGATCGTGGACCTCGTCAACAACGTGGTGCTGTGGGAGGAGCCGGCGGTGCGCGCCGAAGGCATCTTCCTCGAATCCGAGGGAAGCGAGGAAGAGGGCCGGCTGGAGGCCATCGACAACCTCGTCCAGAAGATTGTGGACGGGGCTCAATCCAATTGGTAGGTTGGCCCCCGCCCGCCGCCGCGGGCCGCGTGCCGAATCGAACATGAACCGGGGTGGGGCGCTGCCGCGTCCGCCCGTCGCACGACGCCCGGCCCGGGCGTGGCAGCCTGGAGATCGAACGTGAATCGCACCCGCATCACGCGTGGCTTTCTCCGCATCCCCCTGGGGACGAAGGTTGCCCTCGCCCTGGCGCTGGGAGCCGTTCTCGCGATGGGCTCCGCCCACCGGGGCGATGCCGCGCCCGCCACTCCGCTCCAGGGATCCGCCGCGCAGGAAGAGGCGCCGTCGCAGCCGGGCGAGGTGGTGGGACAGGAGCAGCTGCCACCCGCGGCGGAGGTGCACACCGAGGCGGAGGACCACGGCCCCGACGCGGCCGACTTCTTCCTGGTGATCATCGCCATCCTGGTCTTCGCCAAGCTCTTCGGCGAGGGCGCCGAGCGGATCGGCCAGCCCGCCGTGCTGGGGGAGCTCGTGGCCGGCCTCATCCTCGGCGGCAGCATGCTGGGCATCGTGCCCACCGACGGGGAGATGGCCAACATGATCCACCTCCTCGCCGAGGTGGGTGTCGCGATCCTGCTCTTCGAGATCGGGCTGGAGACCGACCTGAAGGAGATGTTCCGCGTGGGCGCTTCGTCCGCATCCGTGGCGGCCGTGGGTGTCTTCATGCCGTTTCTGCTCGGCTTCCTCTACTGGCTCGTCTTCGATCCGAACCCGGGCGTGCGGCCCGAGGGAATCAGCCTGGGGATGGTCGCCATCTTCGTGGGGGCCACGTTGACCGCGACGTCGGTGGGCATCACCGCGAGGGTGCTCACCGACCTGCGCCTGATGCATCGCTCGGAGTCGCGCATCATCATCGGCGCGGCCGTCATCGACGACGTGCTGGGGCTGGTGATCCTGGCGGTGGTGAGTGGGCTGGCGGCCGGGACCGCCCTCTCCATCGGCGGCATCGCGTGGACGTTCATCGTGGCCGTAGGCTTCCTGGTGCTGGCGGTCGTCGTGGGCAACTTCGTGGCCCCCGGGCTCTTCAGCCTCATCGACCGCATGAGCGTGCGCGGCGTCCTGCTGGTGAGCGCCTTCTGCTTCGCGCTCCTGTTCGCGGCGCTGGCCGCCAAGGCGGGCTCGGCCATGATCATCGGCTCGTTCGCCGCCGGCATCGTGCTCTCGGCCACCAACCAGTTCGACCTCATCGTCGAGAGGATCGAGCCGGTCGCCGACATCTTCACGCCGATCTTCTTCGTGTCGGTGGGGGCGGCCGTGAACATGCAGCTCTTCAACCCCCTGTCCGACGTGTTCAACGGCCAGGTCATCATCGTGGGCCTGATGCTGATCATCGTGGCGGTCATCGGAAAGCTGGCGTCGGGCTATGTCGTGGGGTGGGGCAAGAAAAAGCTCAACCACCTGGCCATCGGGATCGGCATGGTGCCCCGGGGCGAGGTGGGGCTCATCTTCGCCGACATCGGCCGTCGGGCGGGCATCCTCTCACCCGAGGCGTTCAGCGCCATCCTCATCATGGTCATCGTGACCACGTTCATCGCGCCGCCGCTGCTGAAGATCGTGTTCCGGACGGCGGGGGACGACGGCGGGGCCGGGCCGGCGGAAGCGGGCCACACTCCCCTCCACGGCGGGAGCGGGGTCCACGGGAGCCACTCCCACGGAGTGACGTGACGGCGCTCCGCCTCGGCACCCGGGGCTCGGCCCTGGCGCGGACCCAGAGCGACGGCGTCCGGCGGGCCCTCGGGGAGGAGGGGGCTGGACCCGTCGAGGTGGTGGTGATCCAGACCACCGGGGACATGCGTATCGACCGGCCCCTTCCCGAGATCGGCGGAAAGGGGCTGTTCACGCGGGAGCTGGACCGGGCGCTGCTGGAGGGCGTGATCGACCTGGCCGTCCACTCCCTCAAGGACCTGCCCACCGAGCAGGAGCCGGGGCTGGCCGTGGTAGCGGTGCCCCTCCGGGAAGACCCCCGCGACGTCCTGGTGGGCCCTACGGGAAAGGCAGTGACGCTCGCGGGGCTCCCGAGCGGAGCCCGGGTGGGTACCAGCTCGCTGCGGCGCCGGGCGCTCCTCCTGGCGATGCGACCCGACCTCAGGGTCGACAGCGTGCGGGGAAACCTGGACACGCGGCTGCGCAAGCTGGACGACGGGGAGTACGACGCGCTCGTCCTGGCCGCAGCCGGCCTGCGGAGGATGGGGCTGGAGGATCGGGTTGGCGAGTGGCTGGAGCGGACGGCGTTCGTGCCCGCGCCCGCCCAGGGGGCCCTCGGCATCGTGGCCCGGGCCGACGATCGCACGGTGGCCGCGGCGCTCTCGCCCCTGCGCGACGCGCCCTCCGAACGGGCCGTGCGCGCCGAGCGCGCGATGCTCGCGGCGCTGGAGGGAGGATGCCAGGTGCCCATCGCGGCCCTGGGGCTCCCCTACGAGGGCGGGCTGCGCCTGTGGGGCCTGGTGGCCAGCCCCGACGGCCGCCGCGTGGTCCGGGGCGACCTCACGGGCGAGCCGGAAGACCCCGAGGGGCTCGGAGCCCGCTTGGCCGGCGTCCTGCGCGAGCGCGGCGCCATGGAGATCCTCGACGCCATCCCCGACGAGGCGACGCAGGGCCTCAGCCACCCATGAGCGGGGTTCCCGATCCCCGGGGCAAGATCCTCGATCGCGGGGGCCTGCTGGCGCGGCACGGGCGTCCGCGGGAGGAGCGCGTGGTCTTCACCAACGGCTGCTTCGACCTCCTCCACCCCGGCCACGTCCTGTACCTCCACCAGGCACGGGCGCTGGGCGACGCCCTGGTCGTCGGTCTCAACACCGACGCCTCGGTGCGCCGACTCAAGGGTCCGGGGCGCCCTCTCGTGGGACAGGAGGCCCGAGCCGTCGTGCTGGCCGGCCTCGGGTGCGTGGACGCAGTGACCCTCTTCGACGAGGATACGCCCAGGGAGCTCGTCGCCGCCCTCCTTCCCGACGTGCTCGTGAAGGGCGGCGATTACGCCGAGCGGGACGTGGTGGGGCGCGACGAGGTGCGGGCGGCCGGAGGAGAGGTGCGCGTCCTGCCGTTCGTCGAGGGCCATTCGACCACCGACATCGTGCGCCGCATCCGGGAGAGAACATGAGCCTCGTGAGGACCCGCCCCGACGACGAGCTGCGTCCGCTCTCCCTGGAGCTGGGCGCCGTGCCGAACGCCGAAGGCTCCTGCCTCATCACCACCGGGAACACGCGCGTGCTGTGCGCCGCCTCCGTGGCCGAGG
>JAHWKH010000004.1 GCA_019347995.1 Gemmatimonadota bacterium
GATCCAACGCTTCCCAGGCGCGGCGCGTCGTCTCCTGCCGATCGAGCCCCGCGAGCACGTCCTCGGGAATGCCCATGGCCACGTTGTCGCGCACGTTGAGAGAATCGAAGAGCGCCGCGTTCTGGAAGACGTAGCCGACCTTGCGCCGGATGCGCTCCAGCGTGCCCTTCCCCCCCTGGTACACCGACTCGCCCTCCACCAGGACGTCGCCCCGGTCGGGGACGATGAGGCCGATGGTGGTCTTGAGGAGCACGCTCTTCCCGGTACCGGAAGGGCCGAAGAGGGCGAACATCTCCCCCGTCCGGACGGAGAAGCTCACGCCCGACAGCACCGGCACGTCGAACGCCTTGTGGACGCCGTGGTACTCGACGATGGGCTTCGCCGTGGACGGGACCGGACCGGAGAGGCTCACTGGAGCATGAGGGGTGGGAACATCGCGTCCAGGATGAGCACCGTGAGGATCATGAACATCACCGCCGCGGTGGTCTGGCGCCCCACGCCCGCGGCCCCGCCGCCCGTGCGCAGACCCATGTATGTGGAGATGAGCGGGATCGCCAGACCGAAGGCCAGGGCCTTCGTGAGCGAGTAGAGCAGGTCCCAGGAGTGCCAGAAGAGACGCGCGCCGTAAAGGAAGGACTCGTAGCCGAGGCCGGTGGTGAGCTTCGCGGCGAACATTCCCACCAGGATGCCGACCATGTCGGCGACGGCCACGAGAATGGGCATGGCGATGACCCCGGCCAGCACCCGCGGCGCGACCAGGATGGCAACCGGATCACGGCCGAGCGAATAGTACGCATCGATCTGCTCCGACACGACCATGGTGCCCAGCTCGGCCGTGATGCGGGCGCCCACGCGCCCCACCAGCACGATGGCCGTCAGTACGGGGCCCATCTCGAGGACCATGGTCTGCACCACCAGGCTCCCCAGGACGTACAGGGGGACGTTTCCCTGGAACTGGTAGCCGCCCTGCTGGCTCGTGACGATCCCCGCCAGGGAGGCCGTCACCAGCACGATGGGCAGGCTCTGGATGCCCATGATGTAGACCTGGCTCACCACCTCGCGACCCGAGACGCGCAACCGGCCCAGCGCCGAGGCGATCTGCCAGGAGAGGACTCCGATGCCACCCGCGTTCTCGAGCACCGTCTCCGATGTGCGCCCCAGCGCCCGCAGCCAGCCCATGAAGGGAGTGGGGCGCCGTTCGCTGGGCGCGAAGGAGTGCTGGCGTTCCAATGGGTGTCCGGATCGGGGAGCGACGACGCCCCGGGGCTTCGGGGCGATGCGCGGATGAGCCTGGAAAGTCTCCCCGAAACGACGGGGAAAATCAAGGCATGGAAGCCCGGATCGCCGCCGGAGACGCGGACCGCCGTTGTCCCCCCGGAGCGCGGGTTGTACCCTCCCTGCCCCCCTTCCCGAACCTGCGACGAGCCATGATCGTTCCATCCTTCGTGATCGCGACGCTGCTGTCCGGAAGTCCCTGCCCGGGCTGCCTCCCCGCACTCTCCGACGGCCCGGCGGCCGAGGTCCGCCAGGAGAACCCCCACCGGGAGGAGGTGCGGCGGCTGGCCCGCCACCCCAGGGTCTCCGAGGCGATGCGGCTGATCGAGGCCCAGGACGAGGCCACCATGGCCGACCTGATCGAGCTCACCCAGATCCCCGCGCCGCCCTTCATGGAGGAGGCGCGGGGCCGCCGGTTCCTGGAGAAGCTCCGCGAGCTGGGCGTGGACACGGCGTGGGTGGACGAGGAAGGGAACGTGATCGCCCGGCGCCGCGGCCGGGACGGGGATCGCGTCGTGGCCGTGTCGGGCCACCTGGACACGGTCTTCCCCGAGGGGACCGACGTCACCGTGCGCCAGCGCGGCGACACCCTCTTCGCCCCGGGCGTGGCCGACGACACCCGCGGCCTCGCCGCCGTCCTGGCGATCCTGCGTGCGATGAACGCCGCCGACGTGGAGACGGAGGCGGACCTGCTCTTCATCGGGACGGTGGGCGAGGAGGGCCTGGGCGACCTGAGGGGAATGAAGCACCTCTTCCGGGATGGAGGGCCGCGCATCGACGCCTTCATCTCCATCGACGGCGCGGGGGTCGGCAACATCGTCCACATGGCCCTGGGCTCCCACCGCTACCGCGTCACGTTCCGGGGCCCGGGGGGCCACTCGTGGGGCGCCTTCGGCCTGGCGAACCCCGCGCACGCGCTGGGGCGCTCCATCCAGCACTTCGACGTGGCCGCGGACGCGTTCACGTCCAGCGGCGCCCGCACCAGCTACAACGTGGGGGTCATCGGGGGCGGGACGTCCGTGAACTCCATTCCCTTCGAGGCCTGGATGGAGGTGGACATGCGCTCCGAGAGCCAGGACCGGCTCGTGCAGGTGGACTCCATCTTCCAGACAGCCATGCGGCGGGCGCTCGAGGAGTCGAACGCGACCCGGCGCGAGGGAGAGCCCCTGGAGCTGGACGTGGACCTGATCGGCGACCGCCCCTCGGGAGAGATCCCCATCACCGACCCCTTCGTGCAGCGCACGACGGCCGCGGCCCTCGAGCTCGGGATCGAGCCGGATCTGGGGCGCTCCTCCACCGACTCGAACATCCCCATCTCCATGGGGATTCCGGCCCTCACGCTGGACGGCGGCGGGGTGGGCGGCCGCGCCCACTCCCTCGACGAGTGGTTCATCAACCGGAACGGTCCGCTGGGGATCCAGCACGCGCTCCTCACGCTGCTGGCGCAGGCCGGCGTGACGCCGGTCGGATGACGGGCGCGGAGACAGGGCCCCTGGAGGGACCGCGCCCCCTCGAGGGGCGCACCTGCGTCGTCACCGGGGCCTCCTCGGGGATCGGCGAGGCCACGGTGCGCGCCCTGGCCGCGGCGGGGGCCCGGGTGGTGGCCGGCGCCCGCCGGCTGGACCGGCTCGAGGCCCTGGCCGCGTCGGTGGAGGGCGAGGGCCGCGTGATCGCCGCGGAGGCCGACGTGACGCGGCGGGGGGACGTGGAGGCACTGGCGGCACGTTCCCTCGAGGCCTTCGGACGGCTCGACGTGTGGGTGAACAACGCGGGCGTCATGCCGCTCTCCCCCCTGGAGGACCTCCGCGTGGAGGACTGGGAGCGCATGGTGGACGTGAACGTGAAGGGCGTGCTGTACGGCCTGGCGGCGGCCCTGCCGCCCATGATGGAGTCGGGGGGCGGCCACATCGTCAACGTGGGCTCCCTCGCGGGCCGGCGACCCTTCCCCGGGGGCGCGGTCTACTCGGCCACCAAGTTCGCGGTGCGCGCCCTCACGTGGGGCATGCACCTCGAGCTCGCCGCCGAGCGCAACGTGCGCGTCACAGACGTCCAGCCCGGCGTGGTGGATACCGAGCTCCCCGATCACATCCCCGCCGACGCGACCCGCGAGGGCTTCTACGCCGGCTGGAAGGGGAAGCGCCAGCTCGGCCCCGACGACGTCGCCCGGGCCGTCGTCTGGGCGGTCAGCCAGCCCGACCACGTGTCGGTGAGCGAGATCCTGGTGCGGCCCACCGATCAGCGGACGTAGGACCCGGTCCGCCGGGGGAACGAGAAGGGGGGCCGCCCGCCGGGCGGCCCCCCTTCGTCCATCGCGGGCGCCGGGTGCGTCAGCCGCCCGCCCCTTCCGTGGTGGAGCGGACCGCTTCGGCCGCCCCGTAGAAGAGGGTGTTGAAGAAGAGCGGGAACGCCCCGTGGGTCTGGCCACGGAACGTGATCTCGGGACCGAACATGTACAGGGTCCCCTGGCCCACCTCCGCCTCCAGGAAGGCCGGCTGGCCCGCGATCGTCTCCTGGCCCCAGGCCCAGCCGCTGCGGAGCGGCCGCTGGGCGTCGTAGCGGCCCAGCACGCGGATGCCCGCGGCCCCGGGCTCGGGCACCAGGACCGGGTCGCGGGCGAACAGCACGGTGACGTCCTCGTCGAGACCGTGCACGACCGGGCTCACGGGCTCCAGGTCGACCTCCACGAGGGATCCCGGGATGAAGAACTCCTCGGGCCTCAGGGACGTGCCCTGGGCATCCACCAGGTGGTCGCGGAGGGGCAGGCCGAGCACAGCCCCGAGCTCGGTGGAGCTGCCCAGCGTCACCACCGTGCCGCCGGCCTCCAGGAAGCTCCTGATCTGCGGGAGCGAGCGGCCCTCGGTGAGGACGCCGAGCCGATCGTGCCACCGCTCCGGGATGGAGCGGCGGGTCTCCGCCACCCGCTCGACGTCTTCCTCGTCGCCGAAGCTCCCCCGGTCGGCCACTCCGTCGGGCACCACCAGGACGTCGTAGTCGGACAGCGCCCCCCGGTCCACGTCGGGTGGGAAGACGACGTCGTGGTCGATGCCGAAGTCGTCGAAGATGAGCCGCGTCCAGCCCGACGGCATGGAGCCGCCGTACTCGTCCAGCAGCGCGATGCGCGGGGCGCGCATCCTCAGCGCCGCACCCGAGGGGCGGCTGGCCACGCCCCGGACGTCGACGCCCCGCTCGCGGGCGAGCTGCTGAAGCCGCTCGCGGGTGCCGGGCCCGGCCGCCACGAAGAACGCGCCGGCGGGGTAGCGCTCACCGCCGGCCGTGAGGGCGTCGCGCATCCAGTACACGTCGCTGCCGTCCTGGAGCACCTCGGCGACCACGCTGACGGCGTCGTTCACGCGGTGGTCCAGGATCCAGCCGACGGCGTCCGCCGGCCCGCTCACGGTGCCGGGCTCGGGCTGGATGTTCCACGCCTGGAGGGTCTCCGTGGGCGCGTCGAAGCCCTCGAGGACGCGGTCGAAGTCCACGTCCATCTGGTAGGCCAGCGTCCACCCGGTGAGGTCGTACGGGGGAATGGGCGGGCCCCCGGGATAGGCGAAGTCGTTGGGGTGGTCCTGGGGCTCGAACATGTCGAAGACCTGGGGCGCGAACGCCTGGTCGGTGCGAACCACGAACGAGCCTGCCGGATAGCTCTCTCCGCCCACGTCGAAGGCGCGGGTGGCGCGCTGCACCTCGACACCGTTCATGAGGAGCGCGTTGACGAACTTGACGGCGGTGTTGAAGTCGGTCTGGTCGGCCGGGATGATGTAGCCCCGTGGCTCGCGGTCGTCCGGCCGGCGGAGGAACCGCTCGAAGTCCCGGGCGTCTCCCCGGGGGCCCACCGCCTCCTCGGCGGCGTAGATCTCCGTGGGCGTGTTGTCCCACGTGTCGCGGCGGCCCTTCTCGATGGCGTCCTGCCCCATGTGCCAGATGTTGAGGAGCAGCAGCTCCCGGTTGCGGGACGCGAAGTCCAGGACCGCCCGGTTCGCCGTCTGCGAATAGTCCACCGACTGTTTGAAGCGCCACACGCCGGGCTCCACCGGCATCGGCAGGTCGTGCTCGGCGAGCTGACGATCGGGAAGGAAGGGGATGGTCATCGGCGTCGGGTGTCCGATGGTCTCGGTGAGAAGCCCGATCATGTTGTGGAAGTACGGAGTGGTGCGCAGGCCGCCGTTCCACCACGTGGAGTAGCTCGCGCCGGAGCGCGTGGTGACGCCGCCCTTCCCCTCCCTGGCGAAGCGGGCGTGCATGTGACCGCCCACCTGCTCCAGGTTGGTGAGGACCAGCGGGTGGATGTTGTAGTTCGGCGGATCACGGAACGGGGGCGAGAACATCACCGTTCCCGCCGGACCCGACTGGTGATGGTTGTACATGATCTGCGGGAACCACTCCGTATAGGCGACCCGGTTCATGTTCTGGGTCTCGGCCAGGTTCGCCATGTAGAAGTCACGATTGTTGTCGTGCCCCGCGTACTTCTCGTAGAGCACCGGCAGCGCGCCGCTGGACCGCGCCGTGGGCTCCGGGTTGCGCATGTACCAGTCCGCCGTCAGATCGTGGCCGTCGGGGTTGGCGTGGATGGCCAGGAGGATGACGTCGTCGAGGAAGCGCAGCGTCTCCGCGTCGGTGAGGCTCGTCATGTCGTAGACGAGCTGCATGAGCTGCTGGGCCCCGAGCAGCTCGGTGGCGTGCAGGCCCCCGTCGATCCAGATCACCGCCTTGCCCTCGGAGGCGAGGCGCTGGGCCTCGATCTCGGAGACGCCCTCGGCCTTCGCCAGGCGCGCGGCGATGTCGCGGTACCGGTCGAGGTTCCGGTGGTTCTCCGGGGAGGTGATGATGGCCATGAGCTGGGGGCGGCCCTCCTCGGTCGTACCGATGGTGTCGAGCACCATCCGGTCCGACTCGCGGGAGAGCCGGGTCCAGTAGCCCATGAGCTGCTGGTAGTTGGCGAGGTGGTAGTCGGCGCCCAGCTCGAAGCCGAACTCGGCCACGGGGGTGGTGATCCCGGGCAGGCGCTCCTGGGCATCCGCTGCGCCGGCCGGGAGGGCCAGCGCGAGGAGGATGGAGGCGGCGGTCAAGGTACGTCTGTGCATCTCGGGTCCTCGGACGATGGACGGGACGGCATACGCTCCCTCATTTTCCCACCTTGACGGGTGCGCCGCAACTGCTGGCCCGTCTTCTTCGCACTTCTCCAGGAACCGTCCATGCTCCACGCTCCCCGGATCCCGACGCTCCCGATCCTCCTCGCCGCCCTCGCCTGGCCCGGAGCGGCCGCCGCCCAGGACGCCGCGTCACTGCGCCTCGTGTCGGAGCCGGCCAGGGTGGCCGTCGAGGTGGGCCGTAGCGCGTCCCTGGACGTGCGCGTCGTGGACGCCTCGGGCGCGGCGGTGGACGTGCCGGTACGGTTCGCCGCGCCGCGCCGCTCCATCCGGGTCCGCGACGGCCGGGTCCAGGGTCTGCGCGCGGGCGAGTTCGAGGTCGTGGCCACCGCGGTGCTCCCGGCCGGAGCCGGCCAGCCCCCTTCGGTGCGCATTCCGGTGACGGTGTCGTGGCCCCCGGTGGAGCGCGTGGAGGTGACCGGCTCGCCGGGACGGCTCTTCGAAGGCACGCGCATGGAGCACGGCGCGGAGGCGTACCACCGCGACGGGACGCGGCGGCCGGAGCCGAGAATCACGTGGACCTCGTCGGACCCGGACGTGGCGACGGTGGATGCCCACGGCACCGTGACGGCGCATGCGCCCGGGGACGTCGTGGTGACGGCGACGGTGGAGGGGTCCTCGCGCCCGGTGGCGTACGAGGTGATGCCCTTCCCGGCGCGCTCGCTGGAGATCCGCGGGGGCGCCGAGCGGGCCCGCACGGGCGACGTGGTCACGTTCCAGGCGGTGGGCCGCGACGGGGGCGGCGGGCTCTTGGAAGACCTGCCGGTGACGTGGGCCTACACGATTCGTGCCCGACGACAGCATCGCGGCGCCGGGGGCCGCCGCCGTGCTCCAGGACGGGAAGTTCGTGGCAGAGGTGCCCGGCAGGTATACGCTTCTGGCCCTCTCGGGGGATCTGGCGGCGCAGCGCACCCTGGTGGTGGAGCCGCGGGCGGTGGTGCGCCCGGTGGAGGCCCGGGGCCAGGGGTCGGTCGCCCACGTCCACACGTCGGACCTGTGGGTGTTCGAGGGCGTCGACGGCCGCGACTACGCGCTCACGGGAACGTGGGGCGGGGACGGCTGGGCCTACGTGTGGGACGTCACGGATCCCACGTCCCCCTCGAAGACCGACTCCATCCAGGTGGACGCGCGCACCGTGAACGACGTGAAGGTCTCTCCCGACGGCCGCTGGGGGGCGCTCTCGCGGGAGGGCGCGTCGGATCGCAGGAACGGGGTGGTGATCCTGGACCTGGCCGACCCGGCCCATCCGGTCGTGGCCTCGACGTACGACGACGGACTGACGGGCGGCGTGCACAACATGTTCGCCACCGAGGACCACCTGTTCGCCCTCTCCGGGGGAGACAAGTACGTGATCCTGGACATGGGCGACCTGCGCAACCCGCGCTACGTGGGCGAGTACGACCATCCCGACTCGCGCATCCACGACGTGTGGGTGCACGACGGCGTCGCCTACTCGTCGGAGTGGCAGAACGGCGTGGTGGTGGTGGACGTGGGCAACGGCCGCTGGGGCGGCTCGCTGGAGAACCCCGTGTTCGTGACCCACGTCCCCTACCCCGTCGGGCGCACCCACGCGGCCTTCCCCTACGTGCAGGAGAGCACGGGCAAGGTCTACTTGTTCCTGGGCGACGAGATCCTCACCCGCGAGGGCGCCGCCTTCGAGGGCTTCGGCGGCGACGCGCCCTTCGATCCCGCCACCGGCCGGGGCGGCGTCCAGTCGCCCTCCTCGGGCTACGTGCACGTCATCGACTTCACCGACCCGGAGAACCCGCGGGACGTTGCGCGCTACGAGGTTCCCGAGGCCGGGACCCACAACATGTGGGTAGAGGACGACGTCCTCTACCAGGCGTACTACGAGGGAGGGCTGCGCGTCGTGGACGTCTCGGGGGAGCTCATGGGCGACCTGGCGCGGCAGGGACGCGAGATCGCCGTGTTCAAGCCGTTCGACCCGCAGGGCTTCATGCCCAACGAGCCCAACGTCTGGGGGGCGCAGCCCCACAAGGGGTGGATCTTCTTCAGCGATTTCAACTCGGGGCTGTGGTCGGTGAAGCTGGCGCCCGGGTCGCCGCCGGTGAGCTGAGCGCGGGAACGCCGCGCAGGCCCGCCCCCCAGGTCGGCTAGGCCAGCGCCTTCTCCACCGCCTCGAGCAGCTCGGGCACGTCGAACGGCTTGCGCAGGAAGCCCTGGGCCGGGTTGAGGAGGCCCATGCGCATGGATTCCTGGCTGGTGTAGCCCGACATGTAGAGGATCTTCACGTCGGGATGGTGCGCCAGGAGGAGGTTGGCCGCCTCCCTGCCCTCCATGCCCGGGAGAACCAGGTCCATGAGCACGATGTCCGGCGGGCCCACGAACTCGACCTGCTGGCGGGCCTCGTGGGCGTTCGCGGCCGAGTAGACCTTGTAGCCGTGCAGCTCGAGGCTGCGGCGGATCGAGCGCCGCAGCGCCCGGTCGTCGTCGACCACGAGCACGACGCCGCCGGTGCTCGAGGCCGGCCTTTCCGCGCCGTGGTCGGGAGCATCGGACGCCGTCATGGACCTTCCATGCGCCAGAAGGCGATGCCGCCGGCCTGCTGGCCCACCGCCACGTCGGCCAGGCGCCGGAAGGTGCGCAGGTCGAAGACGTCCACCTTTCCCGGCTCGGCGCCCACGCCCTCCACGCTCACGAACGCGTAGCGGGAGTCCGGCGACACGACGACCCCGTGGGTCACCGTGGTGGAGGAGGGCGTGATCGCGAGGCTCTCGCCCGTCGCCAGGTCGAAGAACTCGACGGCCGCGCCCGACTTGAGCGTCGCCACCAGGAGGCGGCCGTCCGGCGTCGCCTCGAGGTTGTAGGGAGCGCGGCCCGCCTGGAACGTGCGCGTGACGCGCCAGGCCTGCCGGTCCACCTCGTGGATCACGTCGCTGCGGTTGCACGCCACGTACACGAAGCGGCCGTCCACCGACGGCTCCGCCCAGGTGGGCGAGCAGGTGGGGGCGTGGGCCGCCCCTCCCCGGGAACCGTGGTCCATGCCGCCCATCGCGGCCACGGCGTCCGGGGCGAGGGGACCCTCCGCCCCCGTTCCCACGCCGAATCGGCGGGACACCTCGAACGTGCGGGTGTCGAGCTCCACGAGCTGGTCGTCCATCATGCACGCCGAATAGGCGTACAGACCATCCGGGGCGACGCGCATGCCGTGGGGCATGGTGCACGTCTCGATCTGCTTCACCTCGATCATGTCGGGCGTGTAGACGACCGAGACCGTGGAAGGCACCATCTCCCCGTGGAGGTTGAAGTTCACCACGAAGGCGTAGAGGCCGTCGGGGGTGAGGTCCAGCGTCGCCGGGAAGTAGCCCAGCAGGATGGGCGCGGCCACCAGGGTGTCGGGACCCGCCTCGAACTTCCAGAGCTTCCCGTCGGGCACGCCGTGCCCCGTGGTCATGTAGACGAAGCGCCCGTCCGGGGCCACGGCGAATCCGTGAGGCCCCTCGTTCTCCACCGCCATCTCGCCCACCGCCGTCGTGCTCTCGACAGTCGCGCCGTCGGGGCCGAAGCGGACGCGGTGCAGGAGGTCGGCCGACTCGGCGCCGACGTAGACGCGGTAGGTGGCCGTGGGCGGGACGGCGTCACCGCGGCCGCCGCCCGAGCCGGCGCACCCGGCGACGAAGAGGAGCGCCAGCGCGGAGGCGGCGCGGCGGAGGGTGGATGGCTGAGGCATGGTCCGGAGGCTTGACCTGGGCATGTGCGGATGGCGACCGTGGGGCCCGGCCAGCGAGCTGCAGGGGCGTCGCTGGGAGCGCCCTGAAGTTGCCCCTTTTCCCGGTCCGCCGCCAGCCGCGTCGTCCCACGGAGCCGAGCTTCCATGAAAACGCTACGCACCCTCCTCGGTACCCTCCTGTTGCTGTCCGCCACGGCGCCCGTGGCGCCCCTGCACGGTCAGGAGTCGTCCGCGCTGCAGGCCGCCCGCCGCGTCGACCGGCTGGAAGCCCGTCCCGCCCGGGTCAGGGTGGGCCTCGGGGAGAGCGCCCCTCTCGACATCGTGGCCCTGGACGCCGAGGGCCGCCCCGTGGAGGGCGTGGAGCTCCGCGTGTTCGGGCGTGGCACCGAATGGGCCGCCGGGGCCGTGACCGGCACCGACGGGGGCGAGGGGCTGGTCATCGCCTCCCTCGTGGTGCCGCCGGACTTCGGGGGCGAGCCGCCCTCGGTGCGCGTTCCGGTCGAGGTGACGTGGCCCGCCATCACCCGCGTGGACGTGGCGACCCGGGAGGAGGGGCGGCTGTACGCCGGGACCTCGGTGCGGCATCGGGCGGCCGCGTTCCACGCCGACGGGTCGCCGCGACCCGGCGCGACCTTCGCGTGGTCGAGCTCGGATCCCTCGGTGGCCGAGGTGGACGCTTCCGGTATCGTGACGGCCCATCGGGCGGGCCGTGTGACGATCCACGTGGACTCCGAAGGCGCCCGTGGCTCCCTCACGTACGACGTGCCGGCGTTCCCCGCCCGCTCCCTCGAGATACGGGGCGGTGAGACCCGGGCGCGCACCGGGGACGTGGTGAGGTTCGAGGCCGTGGCGCGCGACGCGCAGGGGCGGCCGGTGCCTGACCTGCCGTTGGTCTGGTCCACCCGCTACGTGCCCGACGACACGATCCACGCCCCGGGGGCCTCGGGCCTGGTCGAAGACGGGAGCTTCGTGGGAGAGCAGCCGGGCCAATACTGGGTCGTGGCCTCGGCGGGCGACCTGGTGGCGCGCAGCCGCGTGGACGTGCGTCCGCGCAACGCCGTGCGCCCGGTGGAGCCCATGGGCCAGGGCTCGGTGAGCGACGTCCACACGTCGGACCTCTGGGTGTTCGAGGGCGTGGATGGCCGCGACTACGCGCTCACCGGCACGTGGGGCGGGGACGGCTGGGCGTACGTGTGGGACGTGACCGACCCCGCGTCTCCGACCAAGACGGACTCGATCAAGGTGGACGCGCGCACGGTCAACGACGTGAAGGTCTCGCCCGACGGGCGCTGGGGGGCGCTGTCGCGGGAGGGTGCGTCGAACCGCAGGAACGGCGTGGTGATCCTCGACCTGGCCGACCCGGCGCACCCGGTCGTGGCTTCGACGTACGACGACGGGCTCACGGGCGGGGTGCACAACATGTTCGCCACCGAGGACCACCTGTTCGCCCTGTCGGGGGGCGACAAGTACGTGATCCTGGACATGGGCGACCTGCGCAATCCACGCTACGTGAGCGAGTACGACCATCCCGACTCGCGCATCCACGACGTGTGGGTGCACGACGGCGTCGCCTACTCGTCGGAGTGGCAGAACGGCGTCGTGGTGGTGGACGTGGGCCACGGCCGCTGGGGCGGCTCCCTGGAGAACCCCGTGTTCGTGACCAACGTCCCCTACCCGGTGGGCGCGACCCACGCCGCCTTCCCGTACGTGCAGGAGAGCACGGGCAAGGTCTACCTCTTCCTGGGCGACGAGATCATGAGCCGCGAGGGCGCGGCGTGGAGCGGCGCGGGGCTCGGTCGCGTCCCCGAGAAGGGCGGCACGCCCAGCGTGACCCGCGGCTACGTCCACGTCATCGACTTCACCGATCCCGAGAACCCGAAGGACGTCGCGCGCTACGAGGTGCCCGAGTTCGGGACCCACAACATGTGGGTCGAGGACGACCTGCTCTACGTGGCCTACTACGAAGGCGGCGTCCGGGTGGTGGACGTCTCGGGGGAGCTCATGGGCAACCTGGCGGACCAGGGACGCGAGGTCGCCGTCTTCAAGGCCTTCGATCCCGACGGGTTCGCGCCGAACGCGCCCATGGCGTGGGGGCCCCAGCCGTTCAAGGGCCATCTGTTCTTCAGCGACTTCAACTCCGGGCTCTGGTCGGTGCGCATCCAGCCGGAGCCGCGGCCGGTGAGCTGAGGCCGATCCTGCCACCGCGCTCCCGGGGGGCGCCGGCCGTGGCCGGCGCCCCCCGTTGCGCCTTCGTTCCATACCCTCTAGGATGGAACAATCCAAGTGATTGTCCGGTATTCACTTACAGGCCGTAAGGTTGGGCCGTTGTTTCGTTGACGATCGACAAGGAGCCCCATGGGCAAGCATGACAATACAGCGTTGGACCGGGCGCGCGACGAGCTGATGAGCCACGTCATCCGCTGCGACGTCCTTGAAGCCGAGCACGACCATCGCCGCGAGTGGCTGCACGAGACGATGGACTACATGGCGGAGCGCTACCCGCAGCTCTCCGATCTCCAGATCACGCAGCTCGAGATGATCGGGCGGCAGTTCATCAAGCCGCCGATTCCCCACGGTGCGGGCCACACCGCCCACACGCGGGATCGCAGGCTGGACGAGCGCATGGATGAAGAGGCCGAGGAGCGTGCGGTCGTGGAGGAGGAGATCCAGGCGGCCGCCGCCTGACGATCGCGTTCCTACCGGAACGACGAAGGGGCGGCCCGCACCGGACGCGGGCCGCCCCTTCGTTCATTTCCGTCCAGTCGTGCCCGGCGGGCGCTACCCGGACAGCTCCTCGAGCGTCGCGACCCGCCCGCGGCGTGCCCACCGCGCCAGCGTCTCCTCCTCCTCCTCCAGCCCCAGCCCCCACGTCGCGTCGCGCACCGCCACCACGTCGCGGCCCCGGTCCTGGAGCCCGTCCACGGCGCCCGTGACGCAGACGTCGCGGGCGACGCCGACCACGAAGAACTCCAGCGCCCGCCCCAGGGTCTCCTCCAGCGCGTCCACGAACGCTTCGGTGGCGGGATTGCCCTCGAACACGTCGAAGCGATTCTTCCGGATGAAGACCGGACGGTTCTCCTCGAACGCGAGGCGCGCCACCTCCCTTCCCCGCTCCGGTGAGGCGCCCACCTCCAGGACCACCGGGGTGGCCGGGCGGACGGGTTCGATGAGGTACGCGCCCTCACGCTCGGCGGGGTCGTGCGAACGTCCCATGCAATGGGGAGGGTAGGTGCCCCTCGCGGCGTCGGGAGCGTCCGGGTCGATCTCCGCGTCGTCGTAGCCGTGCCAGTCCCCGGTGAAGACGACCAGGTCGCAGTGCTCCTCCATCCAGCGCACCGCCGCCACGATGCGGTCCCGCACCTGGACGGCTCCGGCGTCGGCGGGGTCGCCGAGGTCGTGCACGTAGAGGCGCCCTTCCGGCTCCATGAAGTCCTTCTGCACGTCCACGACCCAGCCGATCCTGGCCGGTCTCGCGCTCGCCGCGTCCGATCCGCTCACGCCACCCGCGCCATCCTCGAGTTGGGGCGATAGCCGCGGCCGACCTTGGCGAGGGGACGTCCGTCCACCTTCACCACGTCGGCCGTGTAGTCGAAGCTCCCCTGCACCAGGGAGGAGCCCACCCCGTAGGAGTCCACCGGCACGCCGGCGTCCTCGAACGCGCGGATCTTGCCGGCGTCGAAGCCGCCCGACACCACGATGCGTACGTGCCCGAACCCCTCCGCGTCCAGGGCGTCGCGCACCTGGTGGACCAGGCGGGGGTTCACGCCGGTGGGGTCGAAGTCGCCCATGGAATCCAGCAAGGATGCGTCCACGAGCTGGGCCGACGTGTCGAGGCGCACCCCGTAGAGCCGGTCACCCATGGCGCGGGCCACGGCCAGGGACGTCCCGACGCAGTCGTTGTCGAAGTCCACCAGGGCGATGATGTTCACGTCGGGCGGCATCTGGCGTGCCAGCGCCCGCGTCGCCGCCACCGTGTCGCCGCCGAACGCGGCGATGAGGGCGTGGGGGACGGTGCCCATCCCCCGCGAGCCCCACCAGGAGGCCTGGGCGTCGGTGGACACGCCGATGGCGCCGGCGACGTGGGCGGCCCAGCCGTCGCCGGTCTGGACCATCCAGTGGTCGTGGCGCGCCGGAAAGAACAGGACCGGCCGGGGCCAGGCCGCCTCCACCACCTGGCGCGTCCGGGTCGCGATGCGGGTGCGCCGCGCCAGGACGCCCAGGTAGAGCGTCTCGAGATGGGCGAAGGCCGGATACGGACCCGTGATGTGCATCACCGTCTCCCACGGCTCGATGCGGTCGCCGTCGCGCAGCGACCACACCTCGATGTCGTCCCAGTGGAAGCCCTCGGTGAGGCAGAGCTTGAGGATCGCCACCGCCTCGTCGGTGCCCACCACCCAGGCGTGCTTCTTCTGGAAGACCTGCATCGTCACCACGGGCGCGATGCCCTCTCCCTGGAGGACCTCCCGGGCCCGCACGAAATAGCGGTCGGAGTAGTACCCGCTCCGCATCTTCTCCACTGGCAGCTTGAAGATGGCCGGATCCAGGCGCTCCTCGCGGCGCACAGGCGGAGGCGGGCGATCGGGTGGTGGCATGCGTCCTCCGGAGATGCGATGAAGCACGGGATCGGCCCGCGAGGAAAGGCCCGGCCGGACGGGCCCTCCGGAAACCGCGGACGACTGCACGGGTAGGCAGGTCCACGGAGCGCCGCAAGGCGGTCCCGACATCTTCCCCGATTATCCAAGGAGCGCGGCATGGCGGTACGCACGGCGGACGCGGAGTGGAAGGGCGACCTGCAGTCGGGCAGCGGATCCCTCCAGTCGGGCAGCGGCGCGTTGAAGGGCAGCTACTCCTTCGTGTCCCGCTTCGAGGAGGGCTCCGGCACCAATCCCGAGGAGCTCATCGCAGCCGCCCACGCCGGCTGCTTCTCCATGGCCCTGGCGGGCCAGCTCGCCAAGGCCGGCCACAAGCCCGAGAGCATCCGTACCACGGCCCGCGTGCACCTGGAGAAGAGCGCGGAGGGATTCTCGATCACGAAGATCGAGCTACAGACCCGGGCGCGGGTGTCCGGAGTCGACGAGGCGACGTTCCGCGAGAAGGCCGAGGGCGCCAAGGCCGGCTGTCCCGTGTCCCGCGCCCTGGGGGCCGTGCCCATCGAGCTGGACGCACGGCTGGAGGCATAGGAGCCGGAGGTCGGCGAGCGCGGGCGCGGCGGTGAGATGACGGGGACGCCCTTGTCCCATCTCCGCCCGCCCTCGATTGTCATCCATCCATGGTGACCCTCTTCTGGGTGGTCGGCACCGCCCTCGCCATCTCCTTCCTGTGCTCCATCCTGGAGGCGGTGCTTCTGTCCGTGACCCACGCGTTCGCGGGGGTCATGAAGGAGCGCGATCCCCGGGCGGGGGCGTGGCTGGCGTCGATGCAGCGGCGCATCGACGAGCCCATCGCGGCGATCCTCACGCTCAACACCATCGCGCACACCGTGGGGGCCTCAATGGGCGGCGCGATCGCGCTCGAGGTTTTCGGCGATCGGTGGATCGCTCTTTTCTCGGCCGCTCTGACGCTGGTGATCCTGGTCTTTTCCGAGATCCTCCCGAAGACGATCGGCGCCACCTGGTGGCAGGGCCTCGCACCGCCCCACGACCTACGTGCTGCGCGGCATGATCGTGGTCATGAAGCCCATCATCGTGCCGCTGTCGGTCTTCAACCGGCTCATCACGCCGTCGGGGAAGCGGCCCACGGTGAGCCGGGCCGAGCTGGAGATCCTGGCGGAGATCGGGAGGCGTGAGGGCACGCTGGAGGAGGATGAGTGGAAGGTGGTGTCCAACGTGATCCGGCTGGACGAGGTGACGCTCGCCGAGATCATGACGCCACGCACCGACATGGTGGCCGTGTCGCTGGACGCCTCCGTGGACGAGGCGATGACCACCATGCTCGAGAGGGGACACCTGCGCCTGCCCGTCTACGAAGGGAGCCTGGACCACATCGTGGGCATCCTCTTGGCGCGCGACCTCTGGCAGGCGCATCGAGGCGGCGTCACCGAGATCCGGCACGTGGCGCGGCCGCCGTACTTCGCCCCGGCCTCGAAGGCGGTGGACGATCTCATCCCGGAGATGCGCCGCCGCAGGAACAAGATGGCCATCGTCCTCGACGAGTTCGGCGGCACCGCCGGCCTCGTCACGCTGGAGGATCTCATCGAGGAGATCATCGGCGAGATCCAGGACGAACACGAGGCGGACGAGCCGGAGGACTTCTACCAGCTCTCCGAGGGGCTGGTGCGGGTGTGGGGCGGCGTTCCGGTGCGCGACGTCAGTGATCGGCTGGGGCTACGCCTCACCGACGATCGCCACGACACCATCGGCGGCTGGATCTTCGGCGTGCTGGGGCGCGTGGGGGCCGAGGGCGACGTGGTGGAGGTGGAGGGAGGCGAGTTCCGCATCACGCGCATGCGGGGCCGACGCATCGAGTACGTGGTGTTCCGCAAGGCCGATCGGTCCAAAAAGGGCGAGGAGAGCTGATGCCGCACCACCGTTACCTCATCGTGGGGGGCGGGATGGCCGCCGACGCGGCGGCCCGTGGCATCCGTTCGCTGGACCCCGACGGCTCCATCGGCATCGTGGGCGAGGAGCCCGACCCACCCTACGACCGGCCGCCCCTGTCCAAGGGGCTGTGGGACGGCGCCGACGAGTCCCGCATCTGGCGCGACACCGCCTCCCTGGACGTCGACCTGCACCTGGGGCGCAGGATCACGCGCCTCGATCCCGACACCCGGAGCGCCACGGACGGCCGCGGCGTCGTCTACACCTGGGACAAGCTGCTCCTGGCCACTGGTGCGACGGCGCGAACCCTCGACGACGGAGTGCCCCAGGTCATCTACTTCCGCACGCTCCGCGACTACCGCAAGCTGCGTGAGGCCGCCGAGCATGGGCGCCGCTTCCTCGTGGTGGGTGGCGGGTTCATCGGCTCCGAGGTGGCGGCGGCGCTGGCCGGGGTCGGAAAGCAGGTGACCCTGGTCTTCCCGGAAGAGGGCATCGGCGCCGCCATCCTGCCTCCGGACCAGGCTCGCTTCCTCAACGGGTATTACCGGGAGCGGGGCGTGGATGTGCGGGCGGGCGCCGAGGTGGCGTCGGTGCGCCGCAGCGGCGACCGGCTCCTGGTGGCGGCGCGCTGGAAGGACGAGGAGGGGGAGGAGCGGGAGGAGACCTTCAAGGTGAACGGAGTGGTGGCGGGGCTGGGCGTGGAGCCCAACACGCTCCTGGCGGGGGCCGTGGGCGCCGAGGTGGGAGACGGCATCGAGGTGGACCGCACCCTGCGCACGGCGAACCCGGACGTCTGGGCCGCCGGCGACGTGGCGTCGGTGTGGTGCCCGCCCCTGGGCAAGCGCATGCGGGTGGAGCACGAAGACCAGGCAAACAGCAGCGGCTTCCACGCGGGCCGTTCCATGGCCGGCGCCCAGGAGGAGTACGACCACCTCCCGTACTTCTACTCCGACCTGTTCGACGTGGGCTACGAGGCCGTGGGGGAGCTGGACCCGGGCTTCGAGGTGGTGGCGGACTGGGCGGAGCCCCACCGGCGCGGCGTGCTCTACTACGTCCGCGAGGGGCGGGTGCGGGGCGTGCTCCTGTGGAACGTCAAAGGGAAGCTGAAGGCGGCGCGGGCGCTGGTGTGCGATGCCGCCCGGCGCGGCAGCGCGTCCGCGTGGCGGGGGGCCATCCCGCTCGACGGCGGCTAATCCTCGAAGTATCCGTCGGGCGCCATGGCGCGGTAGGTCTCCACACCGGCCCAGCGGCCCAGGTCCTCGTCCGCCGCCGCCTTCAGGAAGGTGTCCACCCACCAGAAGATGTCCTGCTCGCGCACGATCGAGCGGAGCCCCTCCATGCGGCGCCGACGCTCCCCCGGGTCCATGGTCACCGCCCGGTGGATGGCTTCGGCGACGCCCTCCACGTCGTGGGGATTGACCAGCAGCGCGTGCTTCTGGAGCTGGGCCGTGGCGCCGGCGTACTCGGAGAGGATGAGCACCCCCTTGCCCTCCAGGCTCGAGGCGCAGAACTCCTTGGCCACCAGGTTCATGCCGTCCTTGAGGGGCGTCACCAGGGCCACGCCGGCGGCGCGGTAGTGGGCCACCAGCTCGGTGCGGTCCCAGCGGCCGTACTGGTAGTGGATCGGCACCCACCCATGAGCCGCAAGCCGTTCCTGCCGGCCCCTGAAAATGGTCAGGGTGATGGCGGGGACCGTAGCCGCAGCGAAGGCAGCCGCGACGGTGGACGTGGTGGTCGTGACGGCGGTCGCAGCGGTCGTGGCGGCGGCAACCGGGGCGGCGGAGGCCGCGGCGGTAACCGCGGTGGCGGCCGGCGCTAAGCAGGCCCTTCCAATCAACGTATTCTGACACACCGAGGATCGAGGATCGAGGATAGAGGATCGAGATAGCGTTCAATCCGACGCTTGATCCTCGATCTTCGATCTTCGATCCTCTATCTCCCCAGATCCCCCCCTCACAGATCTTCCTCCAGCTCCTTCAGCTTGCGATACAGCGTGCGCTCGGAGATGCCAAGCGCCTTTGCCGTCTGGCGCCGATTGCTGTCGTATTTCTTCAGTGCTCGCGTGATGAGCTCTCGCTCCGCATCCTCCAGCGTAGGCAGCTCCTCCTCCGCCTGCCGAACGGTCTCCGCTTCCCCTTCCTCTTCCCC
>JAHWKH010000050.1 GCA_019347995.1 Gemmatimonadota bacterium
TGTGCTCGGCGGTGAGCCGGCGGATCTTGTCCATGGGCTCGACCGTGTCGGCCTCGCGCACCGGGAACTCGGGGTGCTGCACCTCGCCGTAGAAGCGCTGCCAGAGATCGGAGGGCGCGGCGGCCGTGGCCGGCACGCCCTCGTCCGCCGCGGGACGCGGCGCGGGCCTGGCCGGCGCCTCCTCGGCGCCCGCCCCGGACTCGATGTAGCCCAGGATGTCCTGCTTGGTGACCCGGCCCGCGTGGCCGGTGCCCTCCACGCGCGCGATGTCGACGCCGTGCTCCTCGGCGATCTTGCGAACCACCGGCGTGGAGCGGGTGCGCAGGCGCTCCTCGGCGCTCGCGGGCTCACCCGGGGCCCTGGGCGCGGCGGGCTCGGCGGCCTCCGCCTCGGGCTCGGGGGCCTCTTCGGGCTCGACGCCCTCCTCGGGCTCGACGCTCTCGTCGGGCTCCTCCGCAGCGGGCGCTTCGGCCACGGCGGCCCCGCTCTTCCCGTTGGCCGCCGGCGGACCACCGTCGGTGTCGATGTAGGCGACGATGGTGCCCACCTCCACCGTCTCCCCCGCGCTGACCTCGATGGCCACCAGGGTGCCGGACGCCGGCGCCGGAATCTCGGCGTCCACCTTGTCGGTGGAGATCTCGAGGATCGGCTCGTCGCGCTCGACGCTCTCGCCGATCTCCTTCAGCCACTTGGAGACGGTGCCCTCGGCGATGGACTCGCCCATCTGGGGCATGGGGACTTCGATGCGGGCCACGCTCGCTTCTCCGGTGTTCCGGTGGATGTCTCTGGGGTCCGGCCGCCTTCCGGACCCGGGCTACCCGCGAACGGGGCGCCGGGTCCAGCGGCGGCGGGTGCGGGTCAATACCGGGCCAGGTACCGGGCCGCGGTGACGATGTCGTCCTTCTGTGGGAGGAAGTAGTCCTCCAGGGCTCCGGCGTACGGCACGGGGGCGTCGATGGCCGTCACCCTGAGGATGGGCCCGTCGAGCCACTCGAAGGCCTTCTCGCTCACGCGCATGGCGATCTCGCCGGCGATCCCGCCGGTGCGCGTGTCCTCGTGCACCACCAGCAGCTTCCCCGTCTTCTTGACGCTCTCGACGACGGCGTCGTCGTCCATGGGGAGCAGCGTGCGCAGATCGATGATCTCCGCCTCGACACCGTCCTCCTCGGAGAGCGTGTCGGCGGCGTCGGCGCTCCGGTGGACCATCATCCCGTAGGTGACGATGGTGAGGTCGCCTCCCTCCCTCACGGTGCGGGCTTTTCCCAACGGGACGACGTAGTCCTCGTCGGGGAGCACCTCGCGGAGGTACGGCGCCCGGTAGAGCCCCTTGTGCTCCTCGAAGATGACCGGATGATCGTCGCGGATGGCGGCCTTGAGGAGGCCCTTCGCGTCGTACGCCGTGCTGGGATAGACGATCTTCAGCCCCGGCGTGTGGAAGAACGCCATCTCCACGTTCTGCGAGTGGAAGGGACCGCCCCGGTTGCCTCCACCCACCGGGCCCCGGATGACCAGCGGCTGGGGTCCGGCGCCGCGATAGAGGGACGTGGCGATGTAGTTCGTGATGACGTCGTACGCCGGCGAGATGAAGTCCATGAACTGCATCTCCACCACCGGACGCAGCCCCATGTGCGCCGCGCCCGCCGCCGCCCCGGTGAAGCCCCCCTCCGAGATGGGCGTGTCGATGACGCGTCGCTCGCCGAAACGCTCGAGGAAGCCCTTCGTCACCTTGAAGGCGCCGCCGTAGACGCCGATGTCCTCCCCCATGAGGAAGACGCGCTCGTCGCGCTCCATCTCCTCCCAGAGCGCCTCGCTGATGGCTTCCAGGAAGGTGACCGGCTCGCCGGCGAGCGTCTTGGAGAGGTGCTCGGGGCGCGGGCCCGCTTCGGTCTGGCTCTCGGTTCCGGTGGTGGACACCGTGGTGTCTCCCTGGTTCGACGGGGGAGCCCCGTCATGTGGATCCTGGAAGGATCTAGGCCGCGTGGGGGTCCGGCTCGGCCAGCCGGGTCCACGGGACGGGCGTGCGGACATCGGCGTAGACGTTCTCCAGCGCCTCCTCGGCGCGGGGAGCCGGCTCCTCGATGGCCTGGTCGGCCGCTTCACCGACCACGCGCAGGGCCTCCTCCTCGAGGGCGGCGATCTCGTCCTCGGTGGCCCATCCCTCCTCCAGCATGCGACGTCGGAACTGGTCGATGGGATCACGCGCCTCCCACTTCGCCAGCTCCTGGGGATCGACGTACTCCTGGGCGTCGTGCTGGGCGTGGCCCTTCCGCCGGTAGTAGCGCAGCTCCACCATGCGCGTGCCCTCCCCGCCGCGCGCGGCCTCCGCCGCGCGCCCCACGGCTTCGTAGACCGCCAGCACGTCGGTTCCGTCCACCGATTCGGCACCGATCCCGTAGCCCGGAGCCTTCTCGGTGAAGCTCTCCACCCGCGTCTGCTTGGTGGTGGGCGTGGAGAACGCCCATTGGTTGTGCTCCACCATGAGGATGAGCGGGCACCGCTGCACTGCGGCGAAGTTCAGGCTCTCGTGCCACGCGCCGGTGGAGGAGGCGCCGTCCCCGTAGAAGACCATGCCGACCCGGTCCTCGCCCCGCATGCGGAAGGAGAGGGTGATCCCCGCCATCACCTCCACCATCGTCCCGAGGGGCGAGACCGGTCCGACGAGGCCGCGCTGGAAGTCGGTCCAGTGGACGTTCGCCTCGCGACCCCCGGTGGGCGAGGTGGCGCGGGCGAGGTACTGCCGGAAGTACTCGAGGGGGGTCCCACCGAAAAGGAAGACCGCACCCGTCGCCCGGATCGTCTGTGCCAGAACGTCGCCGGTGCCGTCGGTCCGGCGCCGGAGGGGGAAGGCGGCTCCGACAGCGCCCGCTTCCTGTCCCAGGGAGCGATAGACGCCCCCCTTCACGTGACCCTGCCGGAGCAGGATCTCGAGGCGCTCCTCCGCGGCCCGGGTCAGGACGAGGTGGTAATGGATGTCGTGGAGCTGGTCGCGGGTGAGGCCCAGGATCACGGGCTCGCTCATGGACCGGGTGGTGGGAGTCGCGTGGACGGGGACGCCGGAGTCAGTTCCCGGCCCCGCCGGGCGTCCCGTCTCCGGCCTCGCCGCCCGGAATCACCGAGCCCTCTCCGCCCGACGGCTGGTCCACGCCGGGGAGGAGCGGCTCCGGCGCCGGCGCCGTGGCGGGCGCCGCGTCCGGCCGCAGGATCGACTCGGGCTGCTGGGCCCGCGACGACATGATCGACAGGACGAGCGCGAGGCCCATGAAGATGCCGCCCGAGATCCACGAGGCGCGCGTCAGCATGGTGGTGGCCTGGCGGCCGCCCAGGATGCCCTCGGTGGCGGCCGCGCCGCCACCCATGGCGGCCAGCCCGCCACCCTTGCCCGACTGGAGGAGGATCACCACCCCCAGGAAGAGGCCGTCGAGCACCAGGATCGTAAGCAGGAAGCCGTACATCGTATTGAAAACGGGGGTCCGGAGTCGTCCTGAACGTCAGCGGATAAACGTCGCCGACAGGCGCGGCGGTGTCAACGGACGGTGCGCACCAGATGCCACGACACCCCCTCAGCCCCGCCGGCCGGCCTCGGCGATGCGCGCGAAGGCGGCGGCGTCCAGGCTCGCGCCCCCCACGAGGACCCCGTCCACGTCCCCGGCCGCCATGAGCTCGGCGGCGTTGTCGGGCTTCACGCTGCCGCCGTAGAGGATGGGCACGTCCGCCGCTCTCGGCTTTCCCACCGATTGCGCCAGCCGGCGGCGCAACGTGGCGTGGGCCGCCGACGCGTCCTCCGGCGTGGCGGTCTCACCGGATCCGATCGCCCATACCGGCTCGTAGGCGAGCATGAAGGACGATCGGTCCGATCCGAGACCCTCCAGGGCCGCGACGAGCTGCCGCAGGATCACCGCCTCCACCCGTCCGCCACGCCGCTCCTCGATGGTCTCGCCGACGCAGATCACCGGCGTGAGGCCGTGGCGGGCGGCGGCCTCCACCTTCCGCCGCACGTCGTCGTCGGTCTCGCCGAAGACGTGGCGTCGCTCCGAGTGTCCCACCAGAACGTGCGTCGCTCCGGCGTCTTGGGCCATGGGCGCCGAGATCTCGCCCGTGAACGCCCCCTCGTCCTCCCAGTGGATGTCCTGGACCCCCAGATCGACGCCCGCGGGGACGACTTCCGCCGCGGCCGGGAGTGAGAGCGCCGGCGGGAAGATCACGACCCGGGGCGCTCCCTCCCCGGATGGGGGGCGGAAATCGCCGAGGAAGGCGCGGGTGGCCGTGGGGCCGTGATGCATCTTCCAGTTGCCCGCCACCACACGTGCCGCGGCCATGGCTCCTCCTTGGTTGTTCGGGGATCGGTCAGGCGTCGTCCAGCGCGGCCACGCCGGGCAGGTCGGCGCCGGCCAGGAACTCGAGCGAGGCCCCTCCCCCGGTGGAGACGTGGGAGAGGCGATCGGTGACGCCGGCCACCTCGGCCGCGGCGGCCGAATCACCGCCGCCCACCACGCTCAGGGCGCCCCGGTCGGTGGCGTCCGCCACGGCGCGGGCCACCGCCACGGTTCCCTCCCGGAACGGCTCGAGCTCGAAGACCCCCATCGGGCCGTTCCAGACGACGGTGCGCGCGCCGGAGAGCTCGCGGGTGAAGAGGGCCCGGCTCGCGGGCCCGTTGTCTCCGATGCGATCCGGGGCTCCCACCGCGCTGCGGGCCACGGCGCGCGGCTTGACGCCCGCCTCGAGCCGCTCCGAGACGAGACAGTCGACGGGCAGGACGAAGCGGTCGCCGGCCTCCTCCAGCGTCTGGCGCGCCACGGCCACCCGGTCGGCCTCGACCAGGCTCTCCCCCACCTCCAGCCCCAGGGCCAGGAAGAACGTGTTGGCCATAGCTCCCCCGACCAGGAGGCGGTCCACCCGGGGAAGGAGCGCCTGGACCACGTCGATCTTCCCCGAGATCTTGGCGCCGCCCAGCACGGCCACGAACGGCCGCTCCGGCTCGGTGAGCGCGCGACCGAGAAAGTCGAGCTCACGCTCCATGAGGAGCCCCGCCACCGCCGGTCGGCCCTTCTCCCTCACCGCACGCGCCACACCTTCGGTGGACGCGTGGGCACGGTGGGCCGCCCCGAAGGCGTCGTTCACGTAGACCTCGGCGAAGCCGGCGAGCTGGTGCGCCAGCTCGGGGTCGTTCTTCGTCTCGCCGGGATGGAAGCGGGTGTTCTCCAGGACGGCGACGCCGCCGTCGGAGAGACCCTCCACCGTCTCGCACGCCTCGGCGCCCACCAGATCGGCGGCGAAGCCCACCGGGGCCCCCATGAGCTCGGAGAGTCGCCGAGCCACGGGGCGAAGCGACACCGTCGCATCGTGCACGCCCCGGGGGCGCCCCAGGTGCGAGATCACCACCACGCGGGCCCGCGCGTCCATCAGCCGCCGAAGGGTGGGCAGGGTGGCGCGCAGGCGCGTCTCGTCGCCCACGTCGCCGTCCTCCAGAGGCACGTTGAGGTCGGCGCGCACCAGGACGCGCCGGCCGGCCAGGCTGGACGGATCGAGATCCTTCAGGGATCGCTTGTTCATGAGGGGGCGTCGTTGGACGGGTCTCGGAGCCCCTGGAGGGGATGCGGTCACGCCTCGCAGGATCCGGGCCGCAACCTAGGGGGGAGCGGGCGTGCGGGCACCCCACTCCGTGGAGGCCCTAACGGCGCAGGACCGGGCGCTCCAGGACGATGTCCCCGGAGGGATCCTCCACCTGCACGACGACGCGCAGCCGATAGCTGCCGGGAGGCACGTCCCTCAGGTCCAGGGTGAGCCACTCGGAGCCGGCGGAGGGGCCGGGAACCGGGCGTCGGAACCAGCTCATGTCGAACCAAGGCTGTCCGGCGGGGCGGAACGGCACATCCAGCGCGGAGCCTCCGTCCGGAGACGCGACCTCCACCCGGATCCCGTAGGGAGGCGCGTCCGGCGGCAGGTCGTACAGCTCGAAGAAGACCCCCACCTCGTCTCCCTCGAGGGTCTCGTCCGGAAGGGCGAGCGTGCCCCCGCCCCGGGGGTGGTGCGCGCCCGCCCCGCCGCCCGCGGCCGGAGCCGTGAGAAGGAGGTCCGACGCCCTCGGGTCGCCGGCGCGGGCCACCGGCTCGATCGAGGCGACGGCGGCTCGGCCCAGCCGAGGGTCGTAGACCTCCACGGCGAGCCGGGTGGCGCCCGGCACGGAGCGCGCGATCAGGCGCAGCTGCCGGTCCCGCGCCGTGATCCGCCTCCGCTCGATGCTCACGCGCTCGCCCGCGGATCCGAACTGGTGGAGACCCAGCTCCAGGCTGTCTCCCTCGCCGGCGGCCATGATGTCGGGAACGACGGCATGGATCTCCAGATCCAGCCCGTGCTCGCCCCGGAAGCGGGCGACCTGTGCGGGCAGAGCGAGGTTCGCGCCGGCGTCGTCGCCCCTGTGGGGGAAGACGTTGCGCAGGTCCTCGAGGTATGCCCGCGCCTCGGCGGTGAGATCCGCCGTGCGGGCGGAGGGGCGGCGTCGGAACGTGACGTCGGGCCCGCGCCCGTAATCCCAGAATTCCGTGCGGGCGCCGGAGCCCTCCCCCAGCACCCTCACACGGTCGGGCCGTCCGTAGCGCACCCAGACCTCTCCGGGATCGGTGGCGGCGGCTCCGAAGCGCAGGAGCGCGTGCGCGCCGCGCACCAGGTGCTCCACGAATCGCTCGTTCACGTCCGTGGCGAGGACGGGGTCCAGCGGCGCCCAGAAGTCCCGCGTCGCCCGCTGCCGGTCCTCGGACATCATGTCGGTGAGGCGGGCCGCGCTGTGCGCATCCATGAGCACCCGCGGGTCCGCGATACGCTCCGCCTCGTCGGGGGCGAGCCCGGCCAGGCCGCGCCGCAGGTCCGCGGCGGCGTCCCCGGCGCGCCCGAGACGCTTGAGCGCCAGACCGCTCAGGAGCAGGGCGTAGGGATGGCCCCCGGAGGCCCATCCGAAGCGGCGGGCCCCATTCAGGACATCATGCCACGACTCCTGCTCCGCCAGCTCCAGCAGCAGCTCCACGTTGGCGCCCACGTGGGCGGGATCGGCCTCGACGGCGGCCTTCAACGAGGCGGTCATCGCCGCCCGGGCCTCGTCGGCACCGGCGGCGGGTCGGAATCCGGCCTCCAGCACGCGATCCAGCTGGTCGGGGCACAGGGTGCTCCAGGCGATGAGCGCCTCCCCCACCCCCGGGGACCCCTGCCGCAGGGGATCGCCGACGCGGCCACAGGGATGGGCCGCGAGGACCGCCGGATCGACGCTGCCCCCGCCGCCGTGCAGCAGCACCTCCTCCTTGAGGACCAGCGCGCGCTCGTACGCCAGCTCCGCCACCAGCTGGGGCGACACGCGGTCACCGGCCCGCCGCGCCCGCTGGATCCCGCGCTCGAAGAGGGCGCGCGCCTCCTCCGAGAGGCCCTGCCTGCGACGGATCCGCGCCAGGGCCAGGTAGGGCGCCGGATTGTCCGGATCGCGCGCCATGGCGTGCTCCAGGGCGGCGGCGGCCTGATCCCGCCACGCGAGGGGAGACGCGCCCCGGGGAGGCTCCCCTTCCAGGAGGCCGTCCAGCGTGCCGAAGCGCGCCTCGATGGCGGGATGGTCGCCGAGCGCCGAGCGCAGGAGCTCCCTGGCCTCCATCTGGGTCGGCGCGGGCACGATGGCCTCGCCGGTCCATTCCGCCGGGACGGCAGGCGCCCGGTCGGGCACTTCGGGCAGCCCCATGGGAGGCGGCTGGGCCGGGGGATCGGGTGGGGTCACCTCGAAGCGGAGGGGGAACTCCACCCAGGTGCCCACGGGCCGACCGCTGTGCGTCGCCGGACGGAACCTCAGGTGGGGCGCCGCCGCCAGGGCGGCCCTGTCCAGGTCGCCCAGGCCCGACCCCTGGTGGATCTGGACGTGGTCCACCGCGCCGGTGGAATCCACCCACAGGAGGAGGTGGACCGTCCCTCCCACCCCCGCGGCCTGAAGCCGGGGCGGATAGTAACGGCGCATCACCCTGGCGTCTTCCCGCTCGTCCACGATCTCCGGCAGCGTCACCGTGGGTGGCGTGAAGGGGACGGCTTCGTGTGACGACGCGGGCGGAGCGACGGCCGCCAGGGCCGGATCCGGATCCGCGGCCTCCTCCCCGGGAGGAGCCGAGCCCTGCGTGGTCCGGACCTCGTCCTGCCCCGGCGACGCCCGGGACGGGGTCGCCTCGGCGGAGCCGTCCAGCAGATCGATCAAGGTGCCGCCGGCCCGCACGAGCGACGCGCGGGCCGGTGGCACGGCGGCGCCCACCAGCACGAGGACGACCACGGCGGCGGCCAGCGGCCATCGTCTCGTGGCGCGCGGGGGGGTGGGGGGACGCAGCGCCTCCCGCTCGAGCTCGGCCTTCAGCTCGGGCGCGAACGACGGCCGCTCGGTCATGCGCAGCGCCGCCAGCTCGGCGTCCAGCGCCGCGAGCTCCGGGGGAAGGCCCGGCAACGGGCTCGCAGGATTCGAGTGCTCGGATGGCATCGTCAATATGTCCTACTCACGCGCCTCGATCGCCTCCCGGAGCCTCTTGAGGGCCCGGTGGAGGCGCACGGCGACGGCGTTGGGGCTGATGTCGAGCTGGGCCGAGATCTCTCCGTTGGAGAGTCCCGCGCCATAGCGTAGGGAAAGGATCTCCTGGTCTCGCGGACGGAGCGTCTGCGTGCCGTTCAGCAGCTTCTGGATCCGCTCCTGCTTGAGGACCCGCTCCTCCTGGGTGGGCAGGTCCGCCACCAGATCCGGCACGCGATCGAGGGAGACGTGGAGAGAGCCGCGCCGGCGGAGCGAGCGCAGGTGATCGGTGACCGCGTTGCGCGCGATGCGCAGCAGCCAGGTCCGGGGCGACGCCCTCTCCGGATCGTAGCGATCGAACGAGCGGTAGGCCTTGAGGAAGACCTCCGAGGTCACGTCCTCCGCGGTCTCCCGCGTCGCTACCCGGAAGCGGACGTAGCGGTACACGGTGGCGCGGTGGTCGTGGTACCAGGCTTCGAAGCGCCCGGGAAGGCTCCCCGCGCCGGCCAGACCGCCGGTGGCGTCCGCGCGCACGGCTCCGTCCGCCGGTGGGGCGACTCCCGTCGCATCCTGGGCCTTCGCGCTGTCGTGGGGCATCGCCTGGAGATACGCGGGACCGGGCGTCGGGTTACCCGACGTCAGGCTCGCTCCCGGCGTTCCCGGCGGCTGGTGGCGACGGTGGCGCTGGCGTTCTGTCCGCTCCCCTTCCCCGAGACCTCCAGCGGCGTGTCACAGTGGCTGCAGCGGATGAGGACCTGGTCGGCACCCGCCAGCAATACGCCGTCCGTGTGGCTGCATACCGGACACCGATACGTCCGCCACCCCATCGCCTCGCCCTGATCAGCGTCAGTGGGGGGGTTCGTCGCCATGGTCCGCTCCTCGTCCGTGAGGTCGCCCTCCGACCGCATGCCGGAGCCTCGGTCGTGGGGGGTGCCCGCGATGGGTTGCAATCCCGATGCCTCGACGCCGGCCGGGGCGCGCCTCCGCTTCCTCAACACCCTACCGTGGCCGCTCGCCGCCGACGCCGCATCACGGGCTCAACCCACCGAAGCGGGCAGCCGCTCGCCCACGTAGCGCGCCAGGTCCACGACGCGGCAGGAGTACCCCCATTCGTTGTCGTACCAGGCCAGCACCTTCACGATGCGCCCGTCGTTCACCATGGTGCTCCGGGCGTCGACGATGGAGCTGGACGGATGGCCCGTGAAATCGACGCTCACGAGCGGCTCTTCGACGACAGAGAGGATGCCCGAGAGGCCTCCCTCGGCGGCTTCCCGGAAGGCGCCGTTGACCGTATCGACGCTGACGTCCTCCTCGACCTCCGCCACCAGGTCGACGAGGGAGACGTCGGGCGTCGGCACCCGTATGGCCATCCCATCGATCCTGCCTTCGACCTCCGGTAGGACCAGCGACGTCGCCCGGGCCGCCCCCGTGGTCGTCGGAATCATGGAGACGGCGCCGGCGCGGGCCCGCCTCAGGTCCTTGTGGGGCGTGTCCAGCAGCGCCTGATCGTTCGTGTAGGAGTGGATCGTGGTCATGAACCCCCGACGGAAGCCGAAGCGGTCCATGAGCACCTTCACCACGGGCGCGAGGCAGTTCGTGGTGCAGCTCGCGTTGGAGACGACTTCTTCGTCACCGGTCAGCACGTCGTCGTTCACGCCCAACACGATGGTCGCGTCCATCTCGCCGGAACCCGGAGCCGAGATGATGACCTTTTTCGCGCCCGCGGCGAGATGCTGTGCCGCCTTCTCGCGGGTCCGGAAGATTCCCGTCGACTCAATAATGACATCCGCTCCGAGATCGCCCCATGGGAGCTTGGAGGGATCGCGCTCGGCGAAAACCTGGAATCGATCGCCATTGACGACGAGATGATCGCCGTCGACACTGATCTCCCCAGGAAACTTTCCGTGGATGGAATCGAACTTGAACAGGTGTGCCAACGTCTGGGCGTCCGTGAGGTCGTTGACCCCCACGATATCGATGCCCCCGAGGTTGCGCTC
>JAHWKH010000051.1 GCA_019347995.1 Gemmatimonadota bacterium
GCCGCCGTCGTCGTCGCGGGCGAGCGCCGACTGGATGCCATGGCGGCCGCCGGGGGTGCCCAGCACGAGGTACGAGTCGAACTCGTCGGAGCGGAGGTCGATCGTCACCCGCTCGTCGCGGCGCCCGCGGTAGGTGTAGATGTGGTAGCGCTCTCCGCCGTCCAGCTCGGGGTCGCTGTGGTCGAGGTAGCCGTTCACGCCGGCATAGATGACCGCGACCTGCTCCTCCGTCTTCAGCGGCGAGAATTGCGGCTGCTTCAGCAGCTCCGTCAGGCGAGCGCCGCGGTTCAGCAGCCGCTGCGTGGAGGCGTCGAGGTCGGAGCCGAACTGGGCGAAGGCCTGGAGCTCGCGGTACTGGGCCAGGTCGAGACGCAGGCTCCCCGCCACCTTCTTCATGGCCTTGATCTGGGCCGCGCCGCCCACCCGCGACACGCTGATCCCCACGTTCACCGGAGGACGCACGCCGCTGAAGAACAGGTCCGGCTCCAGATAGATCTGTCCGTCGGTGATGGAGATGACGTTGGTCGGGATGTAGGCCGAGACGTCGCCGCCCTGGGTCTCGATGATGGGGAGCGCCGTGAGCGAGCCGCCCCCCTCCGCGTCGGACAGCTTGGCCGCCCGCTCCAGCAGGCGCGAGTGGAGGTAGAACACGTCGCCAGGGTAGGCCTCCCGCCCCGGCGGGCGGCGCAGCACCAGCGAGAGCTGCCGGTACGCCTGGGCCTGCTTCGTGAGGTCGTCGTACACGACCAGCGCCGCCTTGCCCTCCCACATGAAGTACTCGGCCAGGGCGGTGGCGGTGTAGGGCGCCACGTACTGCATGGGCGCCGGATCCGAGGCGTTTGCGGCCACCACGATGGTATAGTCCATGGCGCCGTGCTCGCGCAGCGTGGCCACCACGTTGGCCACCTTCCCCGCCCGCTGCCCGATGGCGCAGTAGACGCAGACGACGTCGGTGTCCCTCTGGTTGATGATGGCGTCGATGGCGATGGCGGTCTTTCCCGTGCCCCGGTCGCCGATGATGAGCTCGCGCTGGCCCCGGCCGATGGGGATCATGGAGTCGATGGCCTTGATCCCGGTCTGCAGGGGCTCGTGCACCGGCCGCCGCTTCACGATGCCCGGCGCCACGATGTCGATCTGCCGGGCGCCGACGCTCTCGATCGCGCCCTTGCCGTCGATGGGATCGCCCAGGGCGTCCACGACCCGGCCCAGGTAGCCCGGTCCCACCGGCACCTCGAGCACGCGCCCGGTCCGCCGCACCTGGTCGCCCTCGTGGAGGCCGGTCCAGTCGCCCATGACCACGGCGCCGATGTTGTCCTCCTCCAGGTTCAGGGCCAGCGCCGTGACCACGTCGCCCGTGTCGGACGCCGTGATCTCCAGCATCTCGCTGGCCATGGCCCGGTTGAGCCCGTAGATGCGGGCGACGCCGTCCTTCACCTCCAGGACCTCGCCCACCTCCTCGGCGTGCAGCTCCTCCTCGTAGCTCTCGATCTCGCCGAGGAGGACACCCTTGATCTCGCTGGCGCGCAGCTGGGAATCGTTCGCCATGGTTGTGCTATTCCTCGTTGTATCCGTCGGCGCCGGCCAGAGTCGTCTCCGGTCCCGGCGCGGCCGACTCGGGGAGGTGGGCGGCAAGGAGCCGCCGCCTCATGGTCTCCAGACGGCGCCGTACCGAACCGTCATAGATCGTATCGCCCGCACGCACCATGAGTCCGCCCAGGATCTCGGGCTTGACCCTGACGTGCGGGATGGCGGTCCTGCCCAGGAGCCCGGACAGGCGCTCCGCCACGCGGCGCATCGCGTCCTCGTCGAGCTCCCGCGCGAGCGTCACCTCCACGTGGACCCGGCCCAGGTGCTCGTCCACCAGGGCGTGGTACTCCCGCGCGATGCTGCGCAGGAGCCTCTGTCGACGCTTGTCGATGGTGACCAGCAGAAAGGTCACCACCGGCTTCGGGAGAGGACCCTCGAAGGCCAGCTTCACCACGCGCTTCTTGTCGGAGGCGGCGATGCGAGGCGTCTCGACGAACTCCCGGAAGCGCGGGTTCTCGTCCAGCAGCCGAGCCACCGTCTCGATGGCCTCCCCATAGCCCTCCACCGCGTCGTTGCGGCGGGCGAGCTCGAAGAGGGTCTCGGCGTAGTTCCTCGCGACGGTCTCGTCCCTCACGCCTCGGCTCCCGGGACGCTGTCGCGCCGCTCGACGAGACGATCCACGTACTGCGTGACGAGCTCCCGGTCCTTCTGGGAGTCGAGGCGCTCGTGGATCAGCTTGGCGGCCGCCGCCATGGCGATGTCCACCGACTCCTTCCGGATGGCGTCGATGGCGGCGTCCTTCTCCCGCTCGATCTCCTGGCGGGCCCGCTCCACGATCTGCTGCCCCTCGGAGCGCGCCTTCTCCTCGATGTCCTTGCGGACCCGCTCACCCGCGGCCTTGCCCTCGGCCACGATCTCCTGCGACTGGCGGCGGGCGTCGGCCAGCTGGGCACGGTGCTCCTCCAGGAGCTGCCGCGCCTCCTCGTGCTGACGGCGCGCCTCGTCCAGCGCGCCCTGGATGGTCCTCTCCCGCGCCTCCGCGGCCGACAGGATCGGCCCCCAGGCGAACTTGCCCAGGACGAAGAGGAGGAGGAGGAAGACCACGACGGTCCAGAGGCTGAGCCCCAGATTCACGTCGAAGAGCGCGCCGCCGCCTCCATCCCCCTGCGCCGCGAGGGCGGCAGGGGTGGCGAGCAGCAGGAGCCCCGCTGTAGTGAGGTGCTTCATCGTCTTCCTCGTGGGGTCGTGTCGACCGACAAGCGTCCGGACCGGCGGCCGCCCCGGCCGGCCCGCGAGTCGCGCGGGCAGGCCGGTGGGCGGACCATCGCCTACGGCAGCAGCTTGTAGAGGAGCGTGATCACCAGGCCGAACAGCGCGGCGCCCTCGATCAGGGCCGCCAGGATGATGGAGGCCGTCTGGATGTTCCCCGCGGCCTCCGGCTGGCGGGCGATGCCCTCGGCGGCCGAAGCGCCGATGCGCCCGATGCCGATGCCGGCACCCAGGACGGTGAGGCCGATGCCGATGCCGGCGCCCAGGAGGCTCAGGTTGTTCTTGGCCGCGATGGGGTCGGCGAGGGCCCCCGCGTCCTGAACGGCGGTGAGAAGCGCATGCAGCATGGTCACGTCTCGGTGCTGGAGGGTTCTCTGTCGAACTTCTGCGAACGGAGTCCGCTGGAACAATCACGAGTGCTGATGGGTGCTGCGCCGGGGCCGAGGCCACGGGTCCAACCAGCCCTAATGGGCATGTCTTATCAGGCCGATGAAGACCGCCGTCAACATGGCAAAGATGTACGCCTGCAAGAACGCCACGAACAGCTCGAGGACCATGATGGCGGTCCCCATGAGCGTGCTGGCCACCGCCACGCCCGCGGCGGCCACCAGGACGTTCAGGAAGATGAAGATCAGCCCGCCCAGGGCCAGGATGAGCGTGTGTCCCGCCGTCATGTTGGCGAACAGCCGGACCGCCAGCGCGAACGGCTTCGTCAGCTTCCCGAGGAACTCCACGGGGGTCATGATGACCAGCATGAGCGCCTTGCCCACGGCGTTCATCCCCTCGGGGGCGTAGAAGATGGTCTTGGCGTAGCCCGCCGCGCCCAGCTCCCGCATCCCCGCCACCTCGATGACCACGAACGACATCACGGCCAGCGCCGCGGTCACCGACAGGTTGCCCGTGGCCGAGCCGCCCCAGGGCACCAGGCCCAGGAGGTTCATGACGAGGATGAAGAAGAAGAGCGTGAGGATGTAGGGCGCGAAGGCGTCCGCGCCGTGGCCGATGTTCCTCCGCACCACCTCGTCGCGGAAATACAGGACCATGGCCTCCATGGCGTTGCCCGCCCCGGTGGGCGCGCTCTCTCCACCCCGCCGCCGCGCGGCGGCGGCCAGCGGCAGGAACACCGCCACGAGGATCACGGCGGCCACGATCATGAGCACCACGTGCTTCGTGGGCGCCAGGTCCACGGTCCCGAGAGGACCGAGGTCCACGTACCAGCCGGTGGGCAGGTGGATGACCCCCCAGGGGAGCTCGATCTCGTGGGCGTCCACCAGGTGGTGCATGATCATCTCACCCAGGTCCGGCGGCCCCCCGGCGGCATGGCCGGCCGCCTCGCCCGCCTGCCCGGCATGGTCCGCCGCCTGTCCCTGGATCCAGCTCAGGAGCGTGGTGATCACGATCTGCTCAGGTCCCGTTTCCCGTCGTTCGTTCGCTTCCGGAGCCCCAGAAGAGGGGCTCCAGGAGCAGGAGTCCGAAGAAGAATCCCGCCAGGCTCAACAGCGTCGGCGCGGGCGCCAGGGCCGTGACCCGGAGCAGGAGCAGCCCGGCCCCGAGCACGATGCCCATCCGCACCAGGGTTCCGGCCACCCACGCACCCAGGAACGCTTCCGTCCCGCGCTCCCGCCCCCGGACCAGGAGCGCGAACGCCGCGACCTGGACCGGCAGAGCCACCGCCGCGGCCATGAGCACCCCGAAGCGTCCGCGGGGGTCCAGCGCCATCCAGGCCGCCCCCACCACCACGGCCACCAGCCCCGAGGCCGCCAGGGCGTATCGCAGCACCGCCCTCACGGCTCGTCCCGCCGCCGCGGCTCCACCACCAGATGGTAGTAGAGGCTGTAGAAGCCCGCCCCGGCACCCAACAGCGCGCCCACGATGGTCAGCAGGGGCGTCGTCCCGATCTTGCCGTCCACCCACCATCCGGCGGCCAGGAAGAGCCCGACGGCCATGGCGAGCTGCAGGCCCAGGCCGGCGTAGCGACCCATGTGGCCGGCCACCGATCTGCGATCCGGGCGCTGGTCGTGCGGCATCCGCGCGCTCCCCCTTCAGGTGACCTGCGGTCGCGCTGCGCGCGTCCCCCAGGCGCCGAGCCGACCCAAACTAGGAGCTTGTGAAAAAATGCGCAAGCTCCCAGCGAGGGCCTCCACCGGCGCCGGACACCCGGGCGGAGGGGCCGTCCCGGCAGGCCTCCTCGCTTGCCTGCGGGAGGCCGCCCGCGCAACTTGGGCGACCTCGCGTCAGGAGCGGGGAGGTGGCCTCCGGACCAGCCGTCGCGTCGGCGGGTACGTCCGCTGCAGGGTGGCCGGAGGCGGCGCGGGGCGCCGTCGGGCCGCCGGACCTCGGACTACACGGCCCCCGGCCGGGCGGCCGCGCCGCCCGGACGGCGCGGGCATCACGCACGGAGTGAAGTTGGCGACACGAGAAGAGACCGCGGTGGGCGACCGCGACCTGGTCCTCCTGGAGCGTGTGGCCACGGTGGCCGCGGCCCTCCGATCCGAGGTCGAGAAGCGAATCGTCGGGCAGCATCACGTGGTGGAGGGACTGCTCACGGCCCTGCTGGCCAACGGGCACGCCCTCCTGGTGGGGGTGCCCGGCCTGGCGAAGACGCTGCTCATCTCCACGGTGGCCGATGCGCTGGATCTGGACTTCAGCCGGATCCAGTTCACGCCCGACCTCATGCCGACCGACATCACGGGCACCGAGGTCATCGAGGAGGACAGGACCACGGGCCACCGTGTCTTCCGCTTCGTGCGGGGGCCGATCTTCGCCAACGTGATCCTCGCCGACGAGATCAATCGGACTCCGCCCAAGACCCAGGCGGCGCTCCTGCAGGCGATGCAGGAGCGGGCGGTGACGGCGGCGGGCGACACCTATGCCCTGGACCCGCCGTTCTTCGTCCTGGCCACGCAGAACCCCATCGAGCAGGAGGGCACGTATCCCCTCCCGGAGGCCCAGCTGGACCGCTTCATGATGGAGCTGCAGATCGGCTATCCGACGCGCGACGAGGAGGAGGAGATCGCCATGCGCACCACCGGCGAGGAGGCGGCGAACGTCCATCCCGTGGTGGCTGCCGCCGAGCTCATCGAGCTCCAGCAGCTGGTCCGACGCGTGCCGGCGCCGCCCTCCCTCGTCGCCTTCGCCGTGCGGCTCGCCAGGGCCACCCGCCCCGACGACAGGGAATCCCCCTCCGTGACGCGCGAGTACGTGAGCTGGGGCGCGGGGCCCAGGGCGTCGCAGTTCCTCGTCCTCGGGGCCAAGGCGCGGGCGGCGGCCCGTGGCGACGCCATCCCCGGCTACGCCGACGTGAAGGCGGTGGCGCCCGCCGTGCTGGCGCACCGGGTGGTGCTGGGGTTCGAGGCCGAGGCGGACGGCCGCTCCACGCGCGACATCGTCGCCGAGCTGCTCCAGGAGAGCGAGGGATGGATCTAGGAGCGGGGCGGCCGTCGGACCACCCTCCGAGTAGCGGGGGTCCCTCGTGGACCCCGTGATCCCCGTCCTCGGAGGCGTGGCCTCGATGCTTCTCGCCACCTCCGCCATCTTGACGGCCGCCGAGACCGCCGCGTTCGGGATCGGCGTGTCGCGCCTGCGCACGCTGCTCGAGGAGGGCTTCGGCGGGGCACGCGAGCTGAGCCAGCTCCGCTCGCGACCGGTCGGCTTCCAGACGGCCCTCCACCTGCTGGTGACGATCCTCAACCTCCTGGCCGTGGGGCTGACGGTGGTGGCCGGCGCCATCGGCTGGGGCACCCGCGGCGCGCTGCTCGCCCTCGGCCTGACGGTGATCATGATCCTGGTGGCGGCGGAGATCCTGCCCCGCGGCCTGGCGGCGCGGCGTCCGGTGCGGCTGGCGCTGGGCTCGGCGCCCTTCCTGCTGAAGCTGGAGCGTGGCGTGCGCGTCATGCTGGGTCCGGTCCTCCGCCTGGAGGACCTCGTGTCGGGACGCAACGGCGAGGAGGACCTGACCCCCGAGGAGCGGGTCCTCCACGACCTCACGGAGCTGGGGCGGGAGGAGGGGGTGCTGGGCGCCGACGAGCACCTCCTGGTGGAGCGCGCCTTCCGCTTGGACGAGCTCGCGGCGTGGGACGTGATGACGCCGCGGGTGGATATCTTCGCCTGGAGGGACGACCTGCCGCTGGAGGACATCATCGGCGGCCTCAAGGCGGTGCCCTATTCGCGCGTCCCGGTCTACGGGGAATCGGTGGATGACGTGACCGGCATCCTGTACGTGCGCGAGGCCTACGAGACGTACGTGGCGGGACGGGGCGGCGAGCATCTCGCCCGCCTGTCCCGCGAGCCCTTCTTCGTGCCCGGCTCCATGCCCCTGTCGGACCTCCTGCGGGCGTTCCAGTCCCGGCGGATCCACATGGGGATCGTGGCCGACGAGTTCGGCGGCACCGACGGCCTGGTGACGCTGGAGGACGTGCTGGAGGAGCTGGTGGGGGACATCGTGGACGAGACCGACGTGGAGGACGAGGACCTAATCCGGGTCTCCCGGACCGAGCTCCTGGCCGACGGGACCGTGGACCTGCGCGAGATCAACCACGCGTTCAACGTGTCCCTTCCCCAACTCGAGCACCGCTCCCTGAACGGCTTCATCCTGGAGGAGCTGGGCCGGGTGCCCGACAACGGCGAGACCTTCACCGCCGCGGGCGTGGAGTTCGAGATCCTCGAGGCCAGCGAGACGCAGGTGCAGCGGGCCCGGCTCCGCCGCCTGCCCGAGCCGGAGGGCCGCCCGGTCCCCGACGACGCCGAGGAAGACTGATTCCGGATGGCCCTCCTCCTTCCCTTCAACGGCGTGCGCCCCCGCGTGGCCGAGGACGCCTTCGTGGCGCCCGGCGCTCAGCTGATCGGCGACGTCGCGGTGGAGTCCGAGGCGAGCGTCTGGTTCGGCGCCGTGATCCGCGGCGACGATCCAGACAACGGCATCGTCGTGGGGCCGCGCTCCAGCGTCCAGGACAACTGCGTCATCCACGTGGGAGCGTGGCAGCCCACCCTCATCGGCGCCGAGTGCACCATCGGGCACGGAGCCAAGTTCGAGAGCTGCACCATCGGCGACGGGTGCATCGTCGGCATGAACGCGGTCATCCTGCAGGAGGCCGAGATCGGCGCCCAGTCGGTGGTGGCCGCAGGCGCGGTCGTGCTGGAGAAGAGCCGCATCCCGCCGCGCAGCCTGGTCGCAGGCGTGCCGGCGTCGGTACGGAAGACGCTGGAAGGCTCCGCCGCCGCCTGGGTCGCCGGTGGGGGGAAGCACTACGTGGAGCTCTCCCGTTCCTACCTGGCCCAGGGCATCGGCCGGCCCGACGCGCCGCCTGAGCGCGTGTGAGCAAGGACCTGACGCCTGCCTCCGACCGGCCGGAGGAAGGGCGCTCCGGCGAGGAGGCCGAAGCGCCGCCGGCCCGGTCCGGCGCCTGCGAGCTGTGCGGAGGTCCCGTGGTCGAGCGCCATTGCAAGATCGAGTGCCTCAACTGCGGCTACCAGCGCGACTGCTCCGATCCATGAGCCCGACCCGCCTCCGCCCGTGACCGGAAGCCCGGGATCCTCACCGTGGGGCCGGGCCGCCGTCCTCGGCTGGCTGGCGTTCGCGGCAGGGGAGGGTGCGATACGCCTCTTCGATCTGTACCGGCGCTTCCCTCACGTCGACGTCCCGAGCCACGTCCTGTCCGGCGTCGCCCTCGGGGCGACCTTCCTGTGGGCCCTGGAGCGTGCGGGCGAGCCGCGCCCCTACCGTCTTCTCGCGACGCTGGGCGTCGCGCTCATGGCGGGGCTGTGGGAAGCGATGGAGCTGGTGGACGAGGCCATCACGCCGGACCCGCCCCACCTCCGTGACCGTTTCGTCTGGGACGGTGCCGTGGACGTCCTGGTGACGACGGCGGCCGGCGCCCTCGCCGTGGCCCTCCTGACGCGGCGGCACGGAGCCGGTGAAAGCGACGCGGACCCGCGTCCGTAGAATTGTTGGCGATGGAGCAGGCCGCTCCACCCGGGTCCCACCTCCTCTCTCTCCGACCGGCTCATGCCGCTCACCGTCCGCCACCTCGCCCTCCTGGTCCTCGCGGGCGCCTCGGTCCTCGGGGCACCCCGCGGCGCAGCCGGCCAGGCGGCCAGGCCCGAGGCGGCCGCGGATCTCGCCGTACGGCTGCTGCCGGGGACGGCCGTGCGTCTCGAGGCTCCGGGGCTGGTGGTGGACGACGGACGGGTGGTCCGCGCGACGCGCGATTCCCTCGTGGTGCGCGAGGCTTCGACCTCGGTGGGGATAGCCCTGGGCGAGATCGTCCGCCTCTCGGTGGAGCGGGACCGCGCCCTCCAGGGTGCCCTCATGGGCGCCGGCATGGCGTTCTTCGTGGGGGCGGCTGCCGGTGCGATCGACGGATACAGCCGGTGCGGTCCCGGGGAGTCGTGCGCGCGCGACGCCGTCGGGCAGGCCCTGGTGATCGGCGCAGCGGCGGCGGTGCCCGGCGCCCTGTCCGGATGGCTGCTGGGGCGCCGAGCCCGCGATTGGGAGCAGATCTTCCCATGAGGCGGGCGCTGCTCGTCGGCGCGCTCACGCTGGCTCTCGTTCCGGCGCAGACGGAGGGCCAGGAGGAGCCGTCCTGCTCCGTCGGCCGGGTGCCGGTCACGGGGCGGGTGCTGGACCTGCTCACGCTCCGCCCCGTCCCCGGCGCCACCGTCTCGGCCTTCACCACCGAAGGTCAGCTCGCAGGCTCGGTCGCTACCGGGGACGACGGCGCCTACCTCCTGTGCGCGGTATCGGGCGTCCGCCGGCTGCGCCTGCGCGCCTTCGCCGACGACGTCACGGCGACCGAAGCCGACGTGAGCCCCGGATCCGCCGGCGACCAGCGAGACCTCTACATTCGGCTCACGCGGCCCGCCACCCTCCGGGGGACCGTGGTGGATCGGCCCACGTCACAGCCGGTGGAGGGGCTGGTCATCGAGATGGAAGGGACGCGCCGCACGGCCGTCACCGGAGCCGACGGCCGCTTCGAGATCCCCAACGTTCCGGCGGGCGTGCGCGCCGTCCTCCTGCGCCACCTGACGTACGGGGTGCGGCGGGACTCGGTGAGCCTCGCGTCGGGAGAGGTGGTGGACGTGCGCGTGGAGGTGGCGCCCCGGGCCATCGAGCTGGATCCGCTCCTGGTGGTGGCGCGCCGCCTCCCTTCGGGGGCGGAGCAGGTCGGGATCCGCTTCGACGGCCTGGGGCGCGAGGAGATCGACCGCCTGCTGGCCAGCACCCGATCCTTCCCGGCGCTCCTCCAGAACGCGCGGGTGCCGGGGCTGACGGTGAGGGAGACCACGATCGACGGCCGCCACGCCGTGCCGGCGCTGTGCATCGAGAGCGGCCGGCGCCGGAGCCGCAGAGCCGGCCCTGACCCGCGTCAGCGCAGGTCGAGCGCCCGGGGCAGCGTGAAGGTGCGGGCGGTCGCGCGTCCGCCGCTGCGGGTGGCGACCTTGGTGGCGGCCCGGTAGATCGCCGCACCGGCGCCCTCGGGGACCGGGATGCGGACCGTGAAGTTGCCGCGGCGGTCGGGCACGACGCGCGCGACCAGGACGTGACCGGACTCGTGGACGGCGATCACTTGCCGCTCGGCGTCGGTCAGCACGTGCGCTCGCGAGATGCCCAGCGTCGCACGCTCGACGGCCTCCTCCAGCGTCGACATCGAGATCTCCGACCGCCCGCGCCGCGCGCTCAGCAACGCCGCCTCGTTC
>JAHWKH010000052.1 GCA_019347995.1 Gemmatimonadota bacterium
TGAACCTGCTACGCGTCTCCGACGCCGAGGGGCTGGAGCGCGAGGTGCGGGAGACCGCGGGGCGCCTGCCGGAAGGCGCGTGGATTGTGGGCGGCATGTGGGGCGCGTACGAACAGTGGGCCGAGGGCTCCACCGGGCGCGAGGGCGAGGAGGGGCGGGCCGCCGGGACGTTCCGGCCGGACCGCTCGGTGATCGACGCCGCATCCCCCTCGAACCCCGCGCTGCTCTGGAACTTCGACCGCTCCCAGTACCTGGCCAACGCGGCCGCCCTGGAGGCCGCCGGGGCCGACTGCGCGTGGGAGGGCGTGGAGTGCGTCGGGGGCGAGGCCACGGGCCGCGTCTCGCAGGCCGCCGCCGACCGCATCCGCCGGGCCATCCCCGCCAAGCCCATGACGCAGAAGCTCCTGGAGGCGAAGGCGGCTCTCGCCGATCTGGCCCAGCACGGCGTCACCACCTTCTTCGACATCACGCCTCCCGACCAGGTGGCGGTCTACGAGGCGCTGCGGGACAGCGGCGAGCTGACGGCCCGGGTGAACATGCGCATGGTCCTGGACACGTGGGACGAGATGCGCCACACCGGGATCGTGGAGGGCTTCGGCGACGACTGGATCCGGTATCAGGGCCTCAAAGGCTTCGTGGACGGCATCATGGGCAACTCCAGCGCCCGCTTCTACGAGCCCTACCTGACCACCGGCGTGCCCGGCGAGTGGCGCGACGAAGGGAACACGGGCCATGTGACGGACCAGGGGTCGGGCATGGAGCCCACCGGCAACATGGAGCGCCTCGTGTTCGGCGCCGACTCCGCGGGCTTCAACCCCAGGGTCCACGCCATCGGCGACTTCGCCATCGACTCGATCCTGGACATCTTCGAGAAGGTGATGGAGGTGAACGGCCCCCGGCCGGAGCGCCGCTTCGGCATCATCCACAACCAGGTGATCCGCGGCCCCGAGACGGCGCGGCGCCAGGCCGAGATGGGCATCATCGCCGAGATGCAGCCCTACCACACCATCGACGACATGCGCTGGATGGAGGAGCGCATCGGCGAGCGGGGGCGGTGGGCGTACGCGTTCAGGACCCTGGACGAGGCCGGCGTCCTTCTGTCCTTCGGCAGCGACTGGCCCGGCACCAACGCCGCCTGGTACACGGTCAACCCGCTCCAGGGGATGTACGCCGCCGTGACGCGCGAGACGCTGGACGGCACGCCGGCCGGGGGATGGTATCCCGAGGAGAAGATCGACGTCGAGACGGCCCTGCGCGCCTACACGGTGAACAACGCGTGGGTGGCGGGCGAGGAGGACGAGAAGGGGCGCATCAAGGAAGGCTTCCTGGCCGATCTGGCGGTCCTGGACGCCAATCCCTTCGAGATCGATCCGCGGGCGCTCAAGGACGTGGAGGTGGTCCTGACGGTGGTGGACGGAAGGGTGGTGTTCGAGCGCCCGAGCACGTAGTGGTGTGGCCCCCTCGGTGCTGAACGGGACTTCCGCGCCACACCACTAGAGAGACGTCCCTGCCGCGCCTTCCCGGCGACCCTCCGGCACATCCCGGGGTACGGGGCGCGGAGAGCGGACGCCGGTTCGCCGGTGCGCCCTGGCTTCCGGGTCGATACCGGGCCCACGAACACGAGGATGGACGGCATGATGGAGACGAGGACGGGGCCGAGGCTCGGTGGAACGCTGCTCTTCCTGGCGCTCACGGCGGTGGGCGGCTGCAGGGATGGTCCCACGGAGCCCCAGCCCATCGAAGACACGGTCTTCGCCGACGCCCTGGGGATCGACCTGGCCCAGTTCACCCGCCTCGAAAGCGGCGTCTACATCCGCGATGTGGTGACGGGGGACGGGGAGGAGGCGGGGGTGGGATCCATGCCCGTCGTGGAGATCGAGGGCTGGCGCCGCGACGGAAGCATCCTCCAGCAGCGGATCGTCTTCGGCGACGAGCCCAACGAGACGTTCACGCTCGGAGGCGGCGGCGTCATCCCCGGCTTCGACCACGCCATCCGGGGCATGCGGGTGGGCGGGATCCGCATTGCCATCCTCCCGGCAGAGCTGGCCTACGGGGACGCGGTCCTGGTGTTCGAGATCGAGCTGCTGGAGCTGCTGGAGCCGCAGGAAGGCACCTGAGGGACGACCGCAGCGGCATCCGCCTGCGGCCGGGGTGACGACGGAGGGCGGTCCCGCGGGGGGGCCGCCCTTTCTTCGCGTCCGCCCCTTCCCATTGACATGTCAGGGGAGCTCCGCGCACATTCCCCCTGACATCTTAGGGGAATAGAACGGGAGCCGCACAGTGGCACGCATGGACATCCTCCAGGGCACGCTGGACGTGCTCGTCCTCCGGACGATCTCCGGGGGCTCGAAGCACGGCTATCAGATCGCGCGCGCCATCAAGGCGCTCTCGGCGGAGGTGCTCCAGGTGGAGGAAGGAGCCCTCTATCCGGCGCTCCACCGCCTGGAGGAGAGGGGTTGCGTGGTCTCGCGCTGGGGACGCTCCGAGAACAAGCGGCGCGCCAAGTTCTACGAGCTCACCGAGGAGGGAAGGCTCGCCCTGGCGCGGGAGGCCCGGAGCTGGGACGCCTACGCCGAGGCGGTGGGACGGGTGCTGGCCGAGGCGCCGCGGGACGCGACATGAGGCCGAAAGACCTGTGGCGGGGACTCGGGACGGGGCGGGGAAGGGGCGCGGCCAGGCGGGACGTGGAGGCGGAGCTGGAGGCGCACCTGGCGCACCGCGTCGACGACCTCGTGGCCGACGGTCTCGATCCCGCCGCCGCCCGCGCCCGGGCCGAGGCCGAGTTCGGCGACGTGGACCACATCCGCGAGGCCTGCCTGCGGCGTCGCGAAGGCCGGCTCCGCCGCGACCGCCGCGCCGGGGCGTGGGAAGCCGCGCGCCGGGACGTCGCCCACGCGTTCAGACAGCTCCGGCGCAACCCCGGATTCGCGGCGGTGGTGATCCTCACCCTCACCGTGGGCATCGGCGCCACCACCACCATCGCCAGCGTGGTGCACGCCGTCGTGCTCGCCCCCCTCCCGTTCGAGGATCCGGACCGCCTGGTCATCGTGAAGGAAGTGACGCCTGCGGGGGAGGACTTCTCGGTCTCCCACCCCACCTTCCTGGACTGGCGCCGCGAGGCCGCCAGCTTCGCGTCCATGGGGGCGTTCACGGGCTGGAGCTTCACCCTGACGGGGCGGGGGGAGCCCCGGTCGGTCTTCGCGTACGGCGCCAGTGCGACGCTGCTGCCGACGCTGGGCGTCGAGCCGCTCCTGGGACGCGGCATCCTCGCGGAGGAGGACGTGGCCGGTGAGCCGGCCGCGGTGGTGGTGCTGGGACACTCCCTGTGGCAGAGCGCGTTCGGCGCCGATCGGGGCGTGCTCGGGACCGACGTGGTGCTGGGCGGCCGCGCCCACCGCGTGGTCGGCGTGCTCCCGCCGGGCCTCTCCTTCCTGGGCGACGCCGACCTCCTGGTGCCGCTGGGCGCCAGCCCCGCCTCGAGCCGCGACGACGCCGACCTGGACGTGATGGCGCGCCTCGCCCCGGGCGCGAGCGTCGCGGCGGCCCGAGCGGAGATGGAGGCGCTGGCCGATCGACTGGGCGAGCTCCATCCGGTGGACCTGGGATGGGGCGCGCGCGTGACGCCGCTGCGCGACGCGCTGGTGGGGGAGGCGGTCCGCCGCGCGGGCTGGGTGCTGGTGGGCGCGGCGGCGCTGCTCCTGCTCATCGCGTGCGTCAACGTCTCGAACGTGCTCATGGCCCGCGCCTCCACGCGCCGCTCCGAGATGGGCGTGCGCGCCGCCCTGGGAGCCGGCCGCGGACGCATGGTGCGCATGCTCCTCACCGAGAGCGCGGTGCTGGCCGCGGTGGGAGGCGCGCTGGGCCTGGCCCTGACGCGACTGGCGCTCCCGGCCGTGAAGGCGCTGGGGGCCGGTCGGGTGCCGAGGCTGGACCAGGCGGAGGTCAGCCCGCTGGTCATGGCGACGTGCGGGGCTGCGATCCTCCTGGCGACGACCATCTTCGGCATGGCTCCCGCACTGGAGCTGGGCCGGAGCCCCGCCCCCCGTGGCGAGCGGGGCGGGACCGGCTCCGGCGGGCGCCTGCGCTCCGGGCTGGTGGCGGGCCAGATCGCCCTCTCCCTGGCCCTCCTGCTGGGCACGGGTCTGCTGGTGCGCTCCTTCGCCCGACTTGCCGCCGTGGACCCGGGATTCGCGTCCGAAGGCCGCCTCACCACCCGCCTGGCGCTGACGGGCTCCTACTCCCCCGACGAGCGCCGCGCGCTCATGCGCGAGGTCCTGGACGCGGTGGAGGCCCTGCCAGAGGTGGAGCGGGCGGGCGCCACCGCGGTCCATCCGTTCAGCGGTTACAACCTCGCCAACTTCGCCGCGCGGGAGGACCGCATGCCCGCGGACGCCCGCGACTTCCTCCCCATCGCGTGGCGCGTGGTCACCCCGGGCCTGGTGGAGACGTTGGGCATGCGGGTCCTGGCGGGCCGCACGTTCGAGCCCGGCTCCCCGGGCGAGGGCGAGGTCCTGATCACCGAGACGCTGGCGCGGGCCCTGTGGCCCGAGGGTGGGGCGGTGGGCAGCACGCTGGTGTGGGGCGATCCCTCCGGCTCGCATCTCACCGTCGTGGGGGTGGTGGCGGACCTGCGCGATCGTGAGCTCCAGGCCGATCCGTCCCCCATGATCCTGCGCTCCTACGAGGAGATTCCGTGGGCGGTGATGACCGTGGTGGCGCGGGTGCGGGGTCGGCCGGAGTCGGCGGCGGGCGGGATGCGCGCGGCGATCCGGGCGGCCGTGCCCGGACTGGCGGTCCCGGAGATCGAGCCGCTGGCTGGCCGGCTCCGCAGCGCGGTGGCAGGACCGCGCTTCAACGCCGTCCTGCTGGGCACCTTCGCGGCGACCGGGCTGCTCCTGGCGCTCATCGGGGTCTACGGGGTGACGTCCTTCGGCGTGAGCCGCCGCCGGCGGGAGATCGGCATCCGGCTGGCGCTGGGCGGCGATCCCGGGGGGATCCGCCGCATGGTGGTGCGCCACAGCGTGGGGATCGGGCTCGCCGGCGTGGCCGCCGGGGTCGTCCTGGGTGCGGCGGTCGCGCAGGGACTGTCCGGGCTGCTCTTCCAGACCGGTGCCGGGGACCCGCTCATTTGGATCGTGGCGCCGACGGCGCTCCTCCTGGCGACGGTGGCCGCGGCGTGGATCCCCGCCCGGCGGGCGACGCGGGTGGCGCCCCGGGAGGTGCTGGGATCGGAGTAGAAGCGGATCGGCGACCGGCGGGCCCTACATCCGGGGGAGCGTCACGCCCGTCTGGTTCTGGTACTTGCCCTGGCGGTCGGCGTACGCCACCTCGGGCTCCTCGTCCCCCTCGAAGAACAGGAGCTGCGCGATTCCCTCGCCCGCGTAGATCTTGGCGGGCAGGGGCGTCGTGTTGCTGATCTCCAGTGTGAGATAGCCCTCCCAGGCGGGCTCCAGGGGGGTCACGTTCACCACGATGCCGCAGCGCGCGTACGTCGATTTCCCCACGCAGATGGCCAGGACGTTGCGCGGAATCCGGAAATATTCCTCCGTGCGCGCCAGGGCGAAGGAGTTGGGCGGCACGATGCAGTGGTCGCCCTCCACGTCCACGAAGGAGCGGGGGTCGAAGTTCTTCGGATCGACCACCACGCTGTGGACGTTCGTGAAGACCTTGAACTCCGGTGAGACCCGGATGTCGTAGCCGTAGGACGAGAGGCCGTAGCTGATCCGGCCCTCGCGCACCTGCCCGTCCTCGAACGGCTCGATCATGCCGGTCTCGCGGCACATCCTCCGGATCCACCTGTCGCACTTGATCGGCATCGCGCTCGGGTCGCCTGGGGTTCGTGCTCGACATCTCCGCAGGGGCGTCCCGGCCCTCGTCGCGGCACCGGAACGCCCCCCGGAAGGGAGGGTATTGGCCGCCAAGATAGACCCCGTTCGACGGCGGGGGCAAACGCGGCCGGAAGGGCGGCGGAGGGGATCCGCAACCTGCCTTGACACCCTTCCGAACGCCCGGATACATTCCGGCCGCCCACAAGTGACATATTTCACAAGCGCCCTTCCGCGCGGTCGTTCAGCGGCTCCGGGGGAGGGCGGGACGGACCACCGGGGCCACATGTCGGGAGCCTACATCCCGCTTCTCATCCTGTTCGGAATCTCCGCGGCCCAGGCCGTCGGGATGGTCGTGGCGAGCCACGTGCTGAGCCCGACGCGCAGGACGCCCCAGAAGGACATGCCCTACGAGTCGGGCATGATCCCCCTGGGCGACACGCGCGCCCGTTTCTCGGTGAAGTTCTACATGGTGGCCATCAGCTTCATCGTCTTCGATCTGGAGACGATCTTCCTCCTTCCCTGGGCCGTGGAGATGCGCGACCTCGGATGGGGGCCGTTCATGGCCGTGCTGCTGTTCGTGGTCGTCCTCGCCGTCGGGCTCCTGTACGAATGGAAGAAGGGAGGCCTGGAGTGGGACTAGACGACCGCGACGACGACCGCACGCTACCGGGCGGCGGCACCAGCGCCCGCTCCGGCGGCCTCCTGGGGGACGGAGGACCCACGTTCCTCACCACCCGCCTCGACGCGGTGGTGAACTGGGCGCGCCGCAACTCGCTGTGGCCCATGCCGTTCGGGACGGCGTGCTGCGCCATCGAGATGATGGCGGCGGCCGCGTCGAACTTCGACCTGGCCCGCTTCGGGATGGAGCGCATGGCCTTCAGCCCGCGCCAGGCCGACGTTTTCATCTGCGCGGGGCGGGTGCCCTACAAGCTGGCGCCCGTGCTCCGGCGCATCTGGGACCAGATGCCACAGCCGAAGTGGGCCATCTCCATGGGGGCCTGCGCCAGCTCGGGCGGGGTGTTCGATGCCTACTCCATGGTGCAGGGCATCGACACCATCATTCCGGTGGACGTCTACATCCCGGGATGCCCCCCGCGCCCCGAGGCCCTCATCTACGGTCTCATGATGGTCCAGGAGAAGATCCGCGAGGAGAAGCTCTCGGACAGCGAGACCCTGCGCGCGGAGGATCCCGCCCGGGCCGGGGTCGCCGCGGCCACGGCCGAGCAGGTGTCGGGCCTCACCGGTCCGTTTGGCAACTCCACGAAGCAGAACCGGGTGGGAGGGCTGGTACAGACCGACCGCATCGATCGGCCCGGCGACAGGCTGCCGTGAGCGACGACCGCGAAGACCAGGGCGGCGTGCCGCCGCGCCGGGAGGACGACGTTCCCCAGCCGGGCAAGGAGGACGACCCGCTCCGGCCCGAGGGGAGCCGCGTGGAGGGCGAGGACCGCCCCGACCAGGGCGCGGCCGAGGACGTCGCCATGCGCCGCGCGGCGGAGGGCGACGCGCCCTCGCCGCTGGACGCGGTGGAAGGCGGGCCCTATCCCACGGGCGACGCCGGTGCCGTGCGCTTCCTCCAGCCCGACGTCACCGCGGCGCGGCACCCCAGCGTGGAGGCCCTGAAGGAGCGCTTCCCCGACGCGGTGGTCCACCACCACGTGTCGGCGGGCGACCAGCACGTCGTCCACGTGGATCCGACGCGCAACCTGGAGGTCCTGGGCTGGCTCAAGGACGACGAGGCCCAGCGCTACGACCTCCTGGCCGACGTGACGGCCGTGGATTTCGGCGGCGGACGGCCCATCCAGGTGGTCTACCAGCTCTGGTCCATCCCCCACCGGCGCGGGCTGCGCGTGAAGTGCGAGCTGCCCCTCACCGCCCTCGAGATCGACAGCGTGGAGCCGCTCTGGAAGACCGCCAACTGGCTGGAGCGCGAGGTCTACGACCTGTTCGGCGTGGAGTTCGGCGGGCATCCCGACCTGCGGCGGATCCTCATGCCCGAGAGCTACGCCGAGGGTCATCCGCTGCGGAAGGACTTCCCGCTCCGGGGCCGCTTCTCCCGGGCCGAGCAGACCCGGCGCGCGCTGAGCCAGGATCCGCAAGACCACTACATTCCCGAGGAGCTGGCGTTCGGGCGCCCGCAGACGGCCGAGGACACGCCGGAGGTGCGCCCGGAGCTCCCGGACCGAGGTGAGGACGACCCGCTGAAGTCGAGCCGATGATGGCCAGAAAGACCGTGGAGTTCGCCGTGGGCAGGAATCCGGAGATGGGCGTCGGCGGACGCCCGTCGTACGGGCCCCTGGCGCCCACCGACCTGCCCGAGCCCCAGCTGGGCTCGGAGAACATGCTCATCAACATCGGGCCCCAGCACCCGGCCACCCACGGCGTGCTGCGCCTCGTGTGCGAGCTGGACGGCGAGACGGTCGTCCGCTGCATCCCCCACATCGGCTATCTGCACTCGTCGTTCGAGAAGCTGGGGGAGTATCGGACCTGGAACCAGATCGTCCCCCTCACCGACCGCATGGACTACCTGGCGCCGCTCATCTACAACTGCGCCTACGTCATGTCGGTGGAGAAGCTCATGGGGATCGAGGTCACGGAGCGCTGCAAGGTGTTCCGGGTCATCCTCATGGAGATGGAGCGCATCTTCAGCCACCTGCTGTGGCTGGGGACCACGGCCATCGACATCGGGGCCTTCACGCCGTTCCTCTATGCGTTCCAGGAGCGGGAGCGGATCTACCAGCTCCACGAGGCCTACACCGGCGCCCGCATCACCACCTCGGCCACGAGGGTCGGCGGCATGATGGCCGACATCCCCGAGGGGTGGATCGACGGGCTCCGTCATTTCCTGGAGACGTTCCCCAAGACGCTCGACGAGATCGACGCGCTGCTCACCACCAACGGCATCCACCTGGGCCGCACCCAGGACGTGGGCGTGATCGGTGCCGAGGAGGCGGTCAACTACGGCTTCACCGGCCCCAACCTGCGGGCGTCCGGCGTGGCGTACGACGTGCGCAAGGACAACCCGTACTACGACTACGAGACCTACGATTTCGAGGTGCCCGTCGGCGAGCACGGCGACTGCTACGACCGCTACCTCTGCCGGATGGAGGAGATGCGCCAGAGCGTGCGCATCCTCTGGCAGGCCATCGAGCGCCTGCCCGGCGGCCCCATGGACGTGCCGGACCCGCGCATCTCGCTGCCGTCCAAGACGGACTGCATGAACGACATGGAGTCCATGATCCACCACTTCAAGCTCATCATGGAAGGCATCAAGGCGCCTCCCGGCGACTGCTACTTCCCGGTGGAGGGCTCCAAGGGCGAGCTGGGCATGTACGTGGTGGGCGACGGCGGCTCGAAGCCGGTGCGCTGGCGCATCCGTCCCCCGTCGTTCGTGAACCTCTCGGTGATCCCCAAGCTGGCCGAGGGACACATGGTGAGCGACCTCATCGTGATCAACGCGAGCCTGGACATCGTCCTCGGGGAGATCGACCGATGAGCGCCGACGCGAAGCCCCCGTTCCGCAATCCGGGCTGGGCCGGCAACACCGGCGAGTTCGACCTCGACGAGGCGCAGGTGCGGGGCGACGACTACGTGGGGACCAGGCCGCCGGCGGGAGGACACCCCGCCGGGTCGGCGAGCTATCCGTACATGCTGGCGGAGAAGCATCCCGGGGCGCCGCTCTTCGAGGGGCCCTTCGAGGAGCGCTTCCAGAAGATCCTGACGCGCTACCCGGACCGCCGGGCGGCCCTGCTGCCCGTGCTGAACCTGGCGCAGGAGATCCGCGGGCACGTCTCCCCCGAGACGATGGACCGCGTGGCCGAGCTGCTCGAGCTGCCGCCGGCCTACGTCCGCGGGGTGGCCACCTTCTACACCATGTACAACAAGCGCGAGGTCGGCCGCTTCCTGGTGCAGGTGTGCACCAACATCTCGTGCAACCTGTGCGGGGCCGACGAGGTGATGCAGGCGTTCCTGCGCTCCACCGACACCGAGCCCGGAGAGATCAGCGACGACGGGAACTTCACGGTGGTCGAGGCCGAATGCCTCGCCGGGTGCGGCTTCCCGACCTGCGTGCAGATCAACTCGCGCTACTACGAGAACGTGACGCCCGGCGACGTGCCGAAGATCCTGGAGCGGCTCAGGAGGACCGGCGACGGCCTGGGCGAAGGCGGCGCCGCGGCGGCCGCGTCTCCCGGCTCCCGGACACCCGGGGGGAAGGGCTGACATGGCGTATCCCTACGTATCGGACCGCGAGGTCCGCGTCATCTCGAAGATCTACACCGGTCACCACCTGGAGATGGACGGCATATTTCGACGGCGGGCATCGAACGTCGCCGTGCGACCCGCAGACGACGGCGGCGACGTGCTGCTCGATGTCGACGGCGAACAGCCGGGACGGCTGCCCGCCCTGTACAATCTCCATCCGAACGCGATCAAGCTCAAGGTGTAACGCCCCGTCCGTCGAAACGGTGGAGGGGCGTCCCCC
>JAHWKH010000053.1 GCA_019347995.1 Gemmatimonadota bacterium
CTCGGCTGCGGCCTCGCGCGTTCCGTAGCGGGCATTGGGCAGCAGGATCTCGGCGTCCAGGGTCGCCGCCGTGTCGGCGCCCAGGTCGGTGGCCCTCAGGGCCTGGAAGCTCCGCACCAGCAGCCCCGCGCCCACCAGCAGCGCGCACGCCAACGCGAGTTGGGACGCCACCAGCCCGCGGGTGAGGCGCCCCGCCCGGTGGCCGGCGGAGCCGCGCGCTCCCGACCCGAGGGACGGCGCCGTGGCCGGACGCGCCCCGCGCAGCGCCGGGACGAGTCCCGCCGCCAGGGCGGCGACGAGCGACGCGGCCGCCGTGAACGCGAGCACCGCCCCGTCCATGTGGATGTCGCCCCGGCGCGGGAGGTCTTCGGGGAGGAGCGACACCAGCACGTCCATGCCCAGGGCCGCGGCCGCGAGGCCCAGGGCGCCTCCGGCGATCCCGAGAATGCCCGCCTCCAGGAGGCCCAGCCGCAGCAGGCGTCCCCAGGCGGCGCCCAGGGCGGCGCGCACGGAGCGCTCGCGGGCCCGCTCCACCGAGCGGGCGAGGAGCAGGTTCGTGAGGTTGGCGCACGCCACCAGGAGCACCAGCGCCACGGCGCCGAGCAGGATCCACAGGTCGCGCCGCACGTCGCCCAGGACCACCTCGCGGAGGGGGCGCACGTCCGAGGTAAGCCGGGCGTAGCCGTCGGGCTGGCGCTCCCGGATGCCGCCGGTGATCGCCTCGATGTCGGACGCGGCGGCCTCCGGCGTCACCCCGTCCCGGAGCCGCCCGATGGCCACGAAGACGTGGGAGCGGTAGCCCGCCACCCACTCGCTATCGAAGTCGAGCGGGACCCACACACGCCGCGCGTCGAGCGGATCGACCGTGACGTCGCCGAGGGGCGTGGGGAGCGCCACCGGCGGCATGACCCCCACCACGCGCCATGCCTCCCCGTCCACGGTCAGGGCGCGTCCGACGATGTCGGGATCGGCGCCGTAGCGCCCCCGCCACAGCGCGTCGCTCAGGATGACCACCCGGGCTCCGCCCCGCATCTCCTCGGCCCGGAAGGTCCGGCCGAGCGCCGGCTCCACGCCCAGCACCGAGAAGAACGACTCGCTGACGTTCGATCCCGTCACGCGCTCGGGCTCGAGCCCCGGCTCGGTGAGGTTCATGGTCCAGCCGCCCATGAGGGCCACGTCGTCCAGGGTGCGGTTGCCGGCGCGCCATTCCAGGAAGGCCCCTCCCGTGGTGCGGAACGGCGCGCCCCCCTCGAGGGAGCGGTCCTGGAGGACGACCAGCTCACCCGCCTCGGGATAGTCGAAGGGGCGCAGGAGCACGCCGTTGACGACGCTGAAGATGGCCGCGTTGGCGCCCACGCCCAGCGCCAGGGTGAGCACCGCCACCGCCGCCGGGCCGGGACGCCGGAGCATGGCCCTCCAGGCGTCGCGCGCATCGCGCACCAGCGCGTCCAGGGCACCCGCTCCACCGGGTTCCCGCCGCCCCGGGCCCGGCGCTCCGTCGACACCGCGCCCGAGGCCCGCACCGCGACCACCGCCCCACCGCACCCTTCCGGCCTCCACCAGCGCGTCCATGGCGCAGCGCGACCAGAACGCCGCCAACCCCCGCCAGCCGCCACGGCGCAGGACGCCGCGCGATCCGTCACGGAATGCGCGCAGCAGATCCTCGCCGAAGCGCTCCCGGAAGCGGCGCGGGTAGAGACGCAGCGCCACGCGGTACGCCGCTTCGGCCAGGCGCAGGACCACGGACGCGCCCCTCATCGCTCCTCCGGGGCCAGGCCCGCGTCGCGCGCCATGGCCAGGGCCCGGGCCATCCGCTCCGCCTCGGCCCCCGCCACCCGGGCGCCGAAGGGGGTGATGCGGTAATAGCGGCGGCGCTCGTCGTGACCCTCGACGTCGGCGGGGCGCTCGTCCACCTCCACGAGGAGCCCTTCGTCCAGGAGGCGGGAGAGGCGGCGGTAGAGGGGCCCCGGACGCAGCAGCACGCTGCCTCCCGAGAGCCGCTCCGCCTCCTGCAGGATGCCGTACCCGTGACGCTCTCCACGCGCCAGCACCGCCAGGATCCAGAACACGTCCGGCTTGAGGGGGAGGAGCTCGGCGGGTTGCCTTCCGGTGGATCGGGCCATGTCAGCCTCCCCTACGATCTGAATATAGACACTCTGTACCTATGACGCGGCGATGCCGCGAAGGGTTTCAGCGCTTGCCTCACGCCTCCGTCGCGGGAATGTTCGTCCTCGTCCGCCGATCGCACCCGGAAGGAGAGATATCGCCATGACGCCCCGCCCCTTCGTCACCGTCCTGCTGGCCGCGACCTTCGCCGCATGTGGTGCCGAGGACGATGCGGAGCCCGCCGCGGAGGGAGCGGCGGAGGGCACGGCGTCCGCCATGGAAGTGGAGGGCGGCTTCTCCACGCCCGAGTCGGTGCTCCACGACGAGGCCGCCGACGTCTACCTGGTCTCCAACATCCGCGGCGGACCGCTGGACAAGGACGGCGACGGCTACGTCTCCCGCGTCTCGCCCGACGGCGAGATCCTCGAGCCCCGCTGGATCGACGGATCCGCGGACGGCGTCACGCTGCACGCCCCCAAGGGCATGGCGCTGCTCGGCGATACGCTCTACGTGGCGGACATCGACTGCGTCCGCATGTTCGCGCGCACCTCGGGCCAGTCCGCCGGCGAGGTGTGCATCCCCGGCGCCACCTTCCTCAACGACATCGCCACCGACGCCAACGACGTGCTGTACGTCACCGACACGGGCATGCAGGCCGGCGAGGGCGGCTTCGAGCCGTCGGGGAGTGACGCCATCCACCGCTTCTCGCCCGACGGCCGATCGGCCGCGCTGGCGCAGGGGGAGAGCCTGGGCAATCCCAACGGCATCGCCTTCGGGGACCGGGGTGGCTTCGTGGTGACCTTCGGATCGGGTGAGATCTACCAGATCGGCGCCGACGGCTCGAAGACCGAGGTGCTGCCCGCCGCCGAGGGACGGCAGCTCGACGGCATCGTCTTCATGCCCGACGGGGGCTTCCTGTTCTCGAGCTGGGGCGACCGCTCCGTGACGCTCGTGGCGCCCGACGGCTCCGTCCGCCGGATTCTCGAGGACGTCGAGGCCCCCGCGGACATCGGTTACGACGCCACACGCGGGCGGGTGCTGGTGCCGCTGTTCAACGACGACCGCGTGCTGATCCAGGACGTGGCGGAGGGCGGCTGAACCCGGGAGCGCGCCGACTCGCCGTCCTCCTCCTGGGGATGGGCGCCTGCTCGCCCCCGGCCGACGACGGGGCGTTCGATCCGCGCGCCGCACCGGTGGTGTTCTCCTCCGATCGCGACGGCACCTCGCGCGTCTACGTGAGGGCGGCGGCCGATTCGGCCTGGAGGCCGCTGTCGCCCCGGGACTACAGCGGCAGCTGGCCGGCCCCGTCGGCCGACGGCGGCCTCGTGCTCTTCCAGGCCGTGCGCAACGGCGCCTTCGACGTGCACGCGGTCGAGACGACGGGGAGCGCGCCGGAGCGCCTCACCGACACCCCCTCCCACGAGTACCTCCCCTCGTGGGCGCCGGACGGCCGCGTGACGTTCGCCTCCAGCGGACTCGTCGCCGGGGACACCATGCCGGACGTCTGGATCTGGATCATGGAAGCGGACGGAACGGAGCAGCGGCGCCTCGTTCCCGAGGGCCTCGGCACCTCCGCCGCCGCCACGTGGGCCCCCGACGGCAGCCATTTCCTCACGTCCCGCGGCGTGGAGGGCTCGACCAGCCTGTGGCGCGTCTCGCCCGAGGGCCGCTGGATCGAGCCGGTCGGCGACAGCCTGAGCGCGCCCGACTTCTCGCCCGACGGCACCTGGATCGCAGCCTACGTCGAGGGTGCGACGGGCAGCCGCATCGACATCCTCCGGGCCGACGGCTCCGAGCGGCGCACGCTCCTCGACGGCGGCTGGCACTGGTATCCGCGCTGGTCGCCCGACGGCCGCTGGATCCTCACGTGCTCCGCGGTGGACGAGGAGCACGCCGACCTGGACGTTCTGCTGGTGCCCATCGACGGGTCGGCGCCCCCGGAGACGCTGGTGGGCGGGCCGGACCGCGAGTGCGAGGCGAGCTGGATGGCGGAGCGCTGAGGGAGTGGCCACGATGGAGCGACGCAGGATCACCGTGGAGGGGACCGTGCAGGGCGTGGGCTTCCGCCCGTACGTCCACGGCCTCGCCTCGCGCTGGTCCCTGGCGGGGCTCGTCCGCAATGAGTCGGGCGCGGTCGTCATCGAGGTCGAGGGCTCGCCGGAGGCCGTCGAGGGATTCCTGCGGGATCTCCCGACGGGGGCTCCTCCCCTGGCGGTGATCGGGCGGGTCGACCATCGACCGCTGCGCCCTCGCGGCGATCACGCCTTCGCCATCGCCCCGAGCCACGCCGGAGGAACGCATGCGTCCCTGACGGTGGCCCCCGACACCGCACCGTGCGCGGCCTGTCTCGGCGAGCTCCGCGACCCCGCCGACCGACGGCACGGCTACCCCTTCCTGAACTGCACGCGCTGCGGCCCCCGCTACACCGTCGTCACGGGCGTGCCGTACGATCGCTGCAGGACGACGATGGCGGACTTCGAGCTCTGCCCCGCCTGTCGCCGCGAATACGCGGACCCCACCGACCGGCGCTTCCACGCCCAGCCCACGGCGTGCCCGGCCTGCGGCCCATCGCTCCGCCTGGTCGATCCGGCGGGGCGGGCGACGACCGGGGCCGATCCCCTCGAGGAGGCCGCGGCCCTCCTGCGCCGAGGCTCCCTCCTGGCCGTGAAGGGGCTCGGGGGATGGCACCTGGTGTGCGACGCCGCCGATGCCGCGGCCGTCGCCCGTCTGCGGAAGGCCAAGGCGAGGGAGGCGCGCCCCCTGGCGGTGATGGTGCGCGACCTGGCGGCGGCCTCGGCCCTCTGCGAGATGGACGAGGCCGCCGCGGCCGAGCTCGCGTCGGTCCGGCGGCCCATCGTGCTCCTGCCGCGACGCCGGGGAGCGCCGGTGGCGGAGGTGGTGGCCCCGGGCGCGCCGGTGGCGGAGGCGGTGGCCCCGGGCGCGTCCGAGCTGGGCGTGATGCTCCCCTACACGCCCGTCCACGAGCTGCTGCTGGCGGCTGTGGACCGGCCGCTGGTGATGACCAGCGGCAACCGCTCGGGCGAGCCCATCGCCTTCCAGGACGACGACGCCCTGACCCGCCTGGGTCCGCTGGTCGACGGGCTGCTCGGCCACGACCGGCCCATCGCGGTCCGCTGCGACGACAGCGTCGTCCGGCCCATGGCTTCCGGCATCACGGTGCTCCGGCGCTCCCGGGGCCACGTCCCCGCGCCGTTCGCGCTGCCGGTGCCGGCGCCGCGGCCGCTGCTGGCGGTCGGGGGCCACCTCAAGAACACCTTCGCGCTGGCGCGTGACGGCGCGGCCTTCGTGTCGCACCACGTGGGTGACCTGGACGGGCCCCGCGCCTGGCAGGCCTTCCGCGACGACGTGGCGCACCTCCAACGGCTCCTGGACGTGCGGCCGGCGATCGTCGCCCACGACCTTCATCCCGACTACCTCACGACGCGCTACGCGACCGGGCTGGAAGGTGTGGAGCGCGTGGCGGTCCAGCATCACCACGCCCACGTCGCCTCGCTGATGGCGGAGCACGGCCGGACCGACCCGGTGCTCGGGGTCGCCTTCGACGGCTCCGGTGCGGGACCCGACGGGACCGTATGGGGAGGCGAGATCCTCCTGGCCGACCTGGCCGACTTTCGCCGCATCGGCTGGCTGGAGCCCGTGCCGCTGCCGGGTGGAGAGGCGGCGGTGCGGGAGCCCTGGCGGATGGCCGCGAGCCATCTCGTCTCCGCCGGTGTGGACCCGGACGAGATCCCGCATCTTCTGCCCGAGGCCCGCCCGGGATGGCCGCTTCTGCGCCAGGCGCTGGCGCGGGGCCTCGCGAGCCCGCGCACCTCCAGCGTCGGCAGGCTCTTCGACGCGGTGGCCGCCCTCCTCGGCCTGCGGGCCCGGATCACCTACGAGGCGCAGGCGGCCATGGCGCTGGAGGCGGCGGCGGGGCGCCGCCCGGGTACGCCGTGGGACGTGGATCTGGTCGCGCGGGACGGGGGGTGGAGCTGGAACCCGGCACGGATCTTCCAGCGGATTTTCGCCGATCTCGCCACCGGCCGCGCGCGCGGCGATCTGGCGAGGGATTTCCACGCAACGGTGGCGGAAGCCGTACGAACGCTGTGCCTCCGGTCGCGGGACGCGGGAGGTCCCGGAACCGTCGGCCTCACCGGGGGCGTCTTCCAGAACGCGCTCCTCGTGGAGCTCACGCGCACGGCGCTGGAAGGCGAAGGCTTCCGGGTGCTCCTGCACCGCCGCGTGCCGCCCAACGACGGGGGGCTCGCCCTGGGGCAGGCCGCCGTGGCCGCCGCCCGCCTGGCGGGCCCGAAGACCCGTACCGCCGAGGAGGCGGGCGCCCGCCGCGCCCGCCCCGCTCCGGCGAAGCCATAGAGAAGCGCACCGACCAAGTCCTCGCACCCCCGGGAGCGGGCCCATGTGCCTAGGGATCCCCGGCCAGGTGAAGGCGTTCGTCGATCCGGATCGTCAGATCGCGAAGGTGGACGTCTCCGGCGTCCGCCGGAACGTGAACGTCGCCCTCGTGCTTCCCGACGGGCTCGACGTAGGCGACTGGGTGCTCGTCCACGTCGGCTTCGCCATGGCCAGGATCGACGAGGCCGAGGCCCGGGACACGCTGGAGTTCCTGCGCACCCTGGACGAGGAGCTGGAGCGGGAGCTGGACGACCTGCGGGGGAGCGACATCGCGTGAGCTACGCCCCCGCGCCCCCGCCGACCGTCGCGCTGGACGCGCGGCTCCGCGCCCGCTTCGAGCGGGCCGCGGCCGCCTCCGACGCCTTCTTCGCGGCCCACGCCGAGGCGGTGGCGCTGGCATGCCGGGACATGGCCTCGAGGTTCCACCGGGGCGGGCGCCTGTTCGCGTTCGGCACGGCCGCCTCGGCCTCCGACGCGCGTCACGTCTCCGTGGAGTTCGTCCACCCCGTCCTCGTGGGCAAGCGCGCCCTGCCCGCGCTGGCGCTGGAGGATCCCCGGCGCGAGCTGCCGCTCCTGGGCCGCCCCGCGGACGTGGCGTTGGCGCTGGAGGCCGGTCGAGCCGACGCGGGCACCCGCTCGGCGCTCGAGGGCGCCCGGAGCAGCGGCATGCTCACGCTGGCCCTGGTGGGTGGCACCTCCGACGCGCCCGCCGCCGATCACGTGTTCGCCGTTCCCGATCAGGATCCCACGGTCGTCCAGGAGATCCACGAGACGCTCTACCACGTGCTGTGGGAGCTGACCCACGTCTTCCTCGACCACGAGGACGCCCGATGAGCAAGCACCGCCGGCTCGACGGGACGTCCGCGCCCCTCGCGACCGAGCCCCCCGGCGCGTGCATTCCGGACGCGCACGGCCGCTGCGGCGTGTGCGCGGACGAGGGCCGGGTGGGCGAGGTGCTGGAGATCTCGCCCGAAGGCCCGGAGGCCCGGGTGCGATTCCCGGAGGGGACGCGATCCGTGGACCTCGCCCTGGTGGAGGGAGTGCGGCCCGGTGACCGCCTCCTGGTGCACCTCGACACGGCGCTGGCCGTCGTGGAGGCCCCGTCGTGAGCGAGCTCCACCGGGCGCTCTACCCGTTCCTGCGCGACGGCGGCGAGGGAGCCGAGGACCGCGACGGCATCGCCGCCGCCCTCCTGGCCGACGTGCGCGCGTCCACCCTGCGCAAGGCGGAGGACGTGACGGCGCTCCGCTCGGCGCTCCTGGCGCGCTCCGGCCCCGCCCTGCTGGAGGCCGCCCGCCTCACGGCGACCGCGCTCGGCCGGGGCGGCACCCTGCTGGCGTTCGGGAACGGGGGCAGCGCCACCGACGCCCGCGACCTGGTGGAGGACCTGACGCGCCCGCCGTGTCCCGGCTGGCGCGCCCTCCCGGCCTTGTCCCTCGTGGACGACCGCGGGGTCCTCACGGCGGTGGCGAACGACGTGGGCTTCGACGAGGTCTTCGCGCGCCAGGTCATCGCGTACGGCCGGCGGGGCGACGTGGCGGTGGCCTTCTCGACGAGCGGCCGGAGCCGGAGCGTCCTGCGGGGCCTCGAAGAGGCCCGGCGCCGGGGGCTCGCCACCATCGCGTTCACCGGCTACGACGGCGGCGCCCTTTCCGAGCCGGGACGCGTGGACGCCCTGGTGGTGGCGCCGTCCGCCCACCTCCCACGGATCCAGGAGGCGCATGCCACCGCGTACCACGCCCTCGTGGACCTCGTGCAGTCGCTCCTGAAGGAGGCCCCTTGAAGTACGCCGACGAGTTCCGCGACCCCGCCCTCGCCCGCCGGATCCTGGAGCGCATCCACGAGACGACGCGGGAGTTGGCGGTCGAGCGGCCGATCAAGCTCATGGAGGTCTGCGGCGGCCACACGTACACGATCTACCATCACGGCATCGACCAGCTCCTTCCCGACGAGGTCGAGCTGGTGCACGGGCCGGGCTGCCCCGTCTGCATCATGCCCATGGGACGGGTGGACGACGCCATGGCCATCGCGCGGCAGCCGGGCGTGATCTTCACGACCTTCGGCGACATGATGCGCGTGCCCGGAAGCCGGGGCAGCCTTCTGGACGCCAAGGCCGAGGGCGCCGACGTCCGCTTCGTCTACTCCCCCGCCGACGCGCTGCGCGTCGCCCTGGAGAATCCGGACCGGGAAGTGGTCTTCTTCGCCGTGGGCTTCGAGACCACGGCCCCGTCCACGGCCGTGACGCTGCTGCGCGCCCGGGAGCGGGGGGTGGAGAACTTCTCGGTCTTCTGCAACCACGTCACCATCCTCCCGGCCATGAAGGCCATTCTGGACTCTCCGGGGATGCGGCTGGACGGATTCGTGGGGCCCGGCCACGTCTCCACCGTCATCGGAACGGACCCCTACCGCTGGATCCCGGAGCGGTACGGTCGCCCCGTGGTGGTGTCGGGCTTCGAGCCCCTGGACGTGATGCAGTCGGTGATGATGCTCCTGGAGCAGCTTCGCGACGCCCGCTGCGAGGTGGAGAACCAGTACAGGAGGGTGGTGCGGACCGAGGGGAACCGCCGGGCCATGGAGGTGCTGCACGAGACGATGGAGCTCCGGCCGCAGTACGAGTGGCGCGGCCTCGGCTTCATCGGGCGGAGCGGCCTGAAGCTGCGCCCCGAGCTCGCGGCGTTCGACGCCGAGGTGCGCTTCGAGGTGCCCGGCGCCCGGGTGGCCGACCCGAAGGCGTGCCAGTGCGGAGAGGTCCTCAAGGGGGTGCTCAAGCCGTGGGAGTGCCGGGTCTTCGGCACAGAGTGCGTGCCGGAGGCGCCCCTGGGCAGCCCCATGGTCTCCTCGGAGGGGGCGTGCGCGGCTGCCTTCAAGTACGGCCGTCTGGCGCTGCGGCAGAAGGCGGAGCGGGCGCACCTCGGGCGGATCGGCGCGGAGCCCGCCGGGGCGGACGGGGAGGCGCGCCCATGAGCGCCACCGGACGCCCCACGCTGGAGGAGACCCTGGCCCGGATCGACGAGGCCGAGCGCAGTCGCCGCGACACGATTCCGGGGGCGGGCAAGCGCATCACGCTGAGCCACGGATCGGGAGGCAAGGCCACCCAGCGGCTCGTCGAGGGCCTGTTCGCCCCGGCGCTGGACAACCCGATCCTCGCCGAGGGCCTCGGTCTGCTGCTGGGCAACTCCGGGTTCGAGGTCGCCGCGGTCGCCGGTGATCTCGGGGTGGGGTGGCACACCGTCATGCGCGCCGTCCGTGATGTCGGTCAGCCGCTCGTCGACGACCCTGGCCGTCTCGAAGGGGTCACCGCGCTCGGGATGGACGAGACCGCCTTCCTGCGCGCCAACCGGCACCGGCACACCACCTACGTGTCCGGGCTGGTCGATACCGCCACCGGCCGGCTGCTCGACGTCGTTGCCGACCGCACCGCGAAGGCGGTGATGCGCTGGTTGAGCCGGCGGGAACGCCGCTGGCTGGCCCGCATCGGGGTCGTGTCCCTCGACCCGCTCGACGTGGGGCCGCGCCGTCCCGCGTGTGCCGAGCTGGTCGGAGAGGTCCTGCAGGCCGCCGGGTGACCGCTACCGCGACGGGCGCGGCTCCACCGTCGCGGACACCCGCAGCCGCACCGGCCCGGAACCCGGGGCCAGGACCCGCAGCAAGGTGAGGTCGACCGCACGTTCGGCCTCCACGCGGATCACCGTCGGCGTCGTCGCGACCCCGTCACACCCCAGCGGCGGGTCGGCGTGCATCCGCAGGTAGGTGCA
>JAHWKH010000054.1 GCA_019347995.1 Gemmatimonadota bacterium
GCTACGGATCTATCTGGAGGCGTACCGCCTCTCGTCCGCCGAACCCGGGCGGCATCCGTTCGCCGTTCGGTTCCAGGTGCGGCCCGTCGACCAGGATGCCGCCCCGGTGGAGGGTGAGGCGCCGGTGAGCCTCACGCTGGACCTGGAGTCGCCGTCGCCCACGGTGCGGCGGACGTTCGACCTGGAGCTCGGGGAGCTGCCCCTGGGCCGCTATCTGCTCCAGGTGTCCGTGCGCGATCCGGTCTCGGGGCAGGAGCGCATCCGGAAGGCGCGCTTCGAGGTGGTGGGGCGCGCCGGGTGACGGCATCATCGCGACAGCGGCGGGACGACCGGACCGGCGGAGAGGAGACGGCGGAGCGGCCGCGCCTGCGCGACCTCGGCCCCGGCGCTCGGGCTCTGGCGGTGGCGTTCTTCCTGGTGCTTCCGGTGGCCGTGCTGACCGCGGCGGAGGCCGGCCTCCGCCTGGCCGGGTACGGGCACGCCTACCGCACCTTTCTGCCCGTGGAGGGCGCTCCGGAATACCTGGAGCCCGACCCTTCCCTCGGGCGCCCCTACTTCCCCGACCCCGCCGACGCGCGCCGGCCGCACCGCGATCTGATCCTGCGGGAGAAGACGGGGGAGACGTTCCGCGTGTTCGTGCAGGGGGCATCGACCGCGGCGGGCTTTCCCTATTACTTCGGCGGCGCGTTCTCGCGGATGCTCCGGCAGCGCCTGCGCGAGACCTTTCCGGCTCGCCGTATCGAGGTGGTGAACGTGGCCCTCGACGCGACGAACAGCTATGCGCTCCTGGACATGGCGCGCCGGCTCGTGGCGTGGGAGCCGGACGCCGTGCTCCTCTACGCGGGGCACAACGAGTACTACGGCACGTACGGCGTGGCATCGACGGTCTCGGTGGCCCGGGCGCCGGGGGCGGTGCGCGCCTATCTGGCGCTGAAGCGGCTGCGGCTCGTCCAGCTCCTGGACGCCGCCGTGGCGCGCGCGCGGGCGGTCCTGGCCGCCGAAACGTCCGGCGACGGCGGGGCGGCACCGGCGGCCACGCTCATGGAGCGCCTGGCCGCGGAGCGGACCCTGCGCGCCGACAGCCCCCTCCACGACGCCGCGCTGGGCCAGCTCCGCTCCAATCTCGGCCGGACGCTGGCGCTGTACGCCGAGGCGGGGGTCCCGGTGTTCGTCGCAACGGTCGCGAGCAACGAGCGGGACCAGCCTCCCTTCGTGAGCGAGCCGCATCCGGGCGTGGACCGGACCGCCTGGGAGCGGCAGTCGCGGGCGGCCCGACGCGCCGCGGCCGTCGGCGATACCGCCGCCGCCCTGGCCGCGGCGCGTCGTCTCAGGGCCGTCGACAGCCTGGCGCCCTGGCCCCACTACCTGGAGGGCCGCCTCCTCGACGTGCCCGCCACGCGGCCGGCGGCCGTCGCTTCGTACCGGCGCGCCCGGGACCTGGACCAGCTCCCTTTCCGCGCGCCGTCGGCCATCAACCGTGTGCTCCGCGAGGAGGCAGCGCGGCGGGGCGCGGTGGTGGTGGACGCCGAAGAGCGGCTGGCCGCCGCGTCGCCTGGAGGCGTGGTCGGCGCCGACCTCATGCTGGAGCACCTCCACCCCAACCTCGAAGGTCAGCTCCTCCTGGCGGACGCCTTCTACGAGGCCCTGAAGGAGGCGGGGCTCCCGGAGCGGTTCCCGCGCACGGTGCCGCTGGAGGATGCGCGCGCACGCCGGCCCGTGACCGCCGTGGACTCCCTCGCCGGCGCCTATTGGATCACACGTCTGACCGCCGGCTGGCCCTTCCGTCCCGCCGGACCTCCGCCGGTGGTGGTGCCCGACACGCTGCGTTCGGCGGATCCGGTGGAGGCGCTGGCGCTGAGCCTCTACCGCCGCGAGCTCACATGGCCCGAGGCGACGCGCCATCTGTACTTCGTCCAGCGGGAGCGCGGCAGCCACGAGCGCGCGCTGCACACCGCCCGCGTCCTGGTGGACGAGCTGCCGCTCTGGGCCGGCGGCCATCTCTACGCGGGGGAGGCATCGCTCCTCCTCGACCGTCCGGAGGTGGCCCGCGAGTACCTCTGGGAGGCGCAGGCGCGCCAGGAGACGGCGTGGGCGGCGCGGATCCTGGCGGGGCTGGCGGCGGAGAGGGACCAGCGAGGGGAGGCCCTCCGACACCTGAGGACCGCGGCGCGCCTCTCGGGCGACGCCGCGGACCGGACAGCCATCCGGGCGTACGAAGCCATCCCGGAGCTGGAGCGGCGGGCGGAGCGTGCACCCGACGCCGCCCTGTGGGCCGACCTCGCCGGGGCGTATCTGCTCACCGGCCAGAGAGGGCGTGCCCGCAGGGCGGCCGAGCGCGCGCTGGCGCTCGCCCCGGGCAGCGGAGAGGCGGAGACGCTCCTGCGCCGCGCGTCCGCGGGACCGCCCCTCCTCCCGCCGCCTCGATCCGGTGCGGGTCCGACCGGACCCCCGCCCGCCGGTTAACAGATGGCGGCTCCGCGCCTATCTTCCCGGGTGCCGGCGCGTCGCGCGCCTGCCCCCTACCACCCAGCAGCAGGAGAGGTCCCGTGCGTCGAGCCCTCCGGTTTGCGCCCCTTCTCTTCTTCCTGGCCGGCCCCCCTGCGGGCGCGGCGGCGCAGACGGTCTCCGTCGCGGCCGGAGCGAGCCTCTTCCTCCCGCTCCGCGATCTGGGCAAGGCGACGGGAAACCTGGTCGCGCCCAACGGGCAGCCGCTCCAGGTCCGCTCCGGCCTCACCGCAGCGCCCCTGCTCACCGGCCGCGTGGAGGTCGGCTCGCCCTGGGAGGGAGTCATCTTCCATGGAGCCTTCTCCAGCACCGTGGGCGCCCGGGCGGAGGGCGAGGTGGCGATCTGCGGCCTGCTGCGGGAGGAGGGCCTCGAGGAAGAGCTGTGCGACACGCACACGGTGGACGCCACTGTCCGGCTCCTGGCCGGCGGCGTGACCCTCGCCCGCACGGCGCGGGCGGGCGGCCTCCGCCCCTTCCTGAGCCTGGAGGCGGGCGCCATCCAGTACGCCTTCGGGGAATCTGGCTGCGGCGACGAGGTCTGCGCGCTCCAGGAGAACGTGCTCGAGGACCGCTCCGACCCCATGGTGCACTTCGCCCTCGGGTTCGTGGCCCAGGCCGGCCCCGCCTCGCTGCGGGGCGAGGTCGGCGACGTGGTGAGCTCCTACCGGGGCGGAGGGGAGCTGACGCGGGGCGAGACGCAGAACAACCTGGTGCTGCGCGCCCTCGTCTCCATCCCGGTGCGCTGAGGCGTCAGCGGTCGGGGAACAGCGGCTCGGCGGGCGTCACCGGCGCGCCGTCCGGAGGCTCCCGGCCGGTGAGGATCCGGAAGAGGTCGCCCCGCAGGGCCGTCAGAGCCGAATCGGTGGCCGGAGCGCGCCCCGCCAGGTTCGTCCGCTGGTGAGGATCGGCGACCAGATCGTACAGCTCGTCGGTGCCGTCGCCGTTGCGGATGTAGTGGTACGGCATCTCCACCACCGACTGCATCTCCCGGCCCCGCCCGATGGGCGTGTACGGCTGGTCGACGTAGCCTCGCGTGAGGTAGGAGACGGCCGCCGAAGCGCCGCCGCCGGGCTCGCCCCACGTCAGGGCCAGCGAGCGACCGGGGAGCGTGGCGTCGGCGTCCACCAGGTCCAGCACGGTGGCCGGGAGGTCGCGCAGGCTCACCGCCCCGGCCACCCGGAGGCCGGCGGGCACCCGGCCGGGCGCCACGACCGCCAGAGGCACGTGGAGCGAGGGCAGGTACAGGCTGTTGTTGTGGCCGAAGAGCCGGTGCTCGCCGATCTGCTCGCCGTGGTCCGATGCCACGATCACCACCGTGTTGTCCAGCGCGCCCGTCTCCTCGAGGCGGTCCAGAAGCGCCCCGACCTGCCGGTCCAGCGCCGCCACCGCGTCGCGGTAGGCCGCCGCCTGGACGGCCACCTCGCGGGGGCTCATGCGCCACTTGTCGTCCCGCCAGGCGTTGGCGCCGGTGAGGATGCCCCCCAGGTGGGTGTAGGCGTTCCAGTCGAGACCGTCCAGGAGCGAATCGGCGGGGAAGATCGGCTCGTGCGCGTCGAAGAAGTTGAGGAACGCGAAGAACGGACGCCCACCCTCCCGGCGCCGCAGGGCGGCCAGCCATCGGGTGAAGTCCGCGGCCACGTCGGCCGCGTGCTTCCGGTTGAGGAGCTGGTGATGCCGGGCCAGGCGACGGAGCCCCGTATTGTAGGCAAGCGCCCTCCCCACCGACGAGCTCACCACGACCTGTCCGGCGCTCACCGGGTAGTCGTCGTACCGCGCGAACCCGCGGGCGAGGCCCGTCTCCCGGGACGCGTACAGGAGGTTGCCGACGAAGCCGGCGGTGGCGTAGCCCTCCGCAGCCAGCGCTTCGGCCAGCGTGGCTGCCGAGGTGTCGAGCGGGCTCACCCAGGAGGCGCTCAGCTCGAAGGGCCAGCGTCCGGTGAAGAAGCTTGCGTGGGAAGGCAGCGTCCACGGCGACGGTGCGATGGCCCGGTCGAAGACCACCCCCCGGGACGCGAAGGCGTCGAGGCGGGGAGTCGGGGAGCCGGCGGCGCCGTGGAGGCCGACGCTCGCTGCCCGTACCGTATCGAGGATGAGAAGCAGGACGTTGGGCGCCCCCGCGTCGGCGGCCGGCAGCGCGGCCAGGGCGCGCAGCTCGGCGCTACGCTCCCCCGCGAAGGCGCGGCCGGCGAGGGCGCCCACGAGGAGCAGGGCCAGCCCGGTGGTGGCGGGCACCAGGCGGAGGAGCGCACGAGCCAGGCGGCCTCCGGCCATCCGGGAGGCCTGCACTCCGACTCCCGCCGACAGGACCACCGCCGCCGCGTCGTGGATCGACTCCACCACCAGGAGGAGACACAGGGCGCCGAGCCCCGCGAACGCGCCGAAGGAGAGTCGGCGGGCGGGTGTGGTCGGCCACAGCCGCCCCACGGCTACGATGGCGAGCGCCACCGCCAGGAAGAGGACCGTATCGGCGATGGGGATCATCCAGACGAAGTGGTGGCTCAGGCGCAGGGGCATTCCCACGCGCTCGGCCAGCATCAGGGGCGACGCCTCCAGCAGCCCCGCCACCAGCCCGCCCCAGAGCGCCAGCAGGAGCGTCCAGCCGGGACTCCAGGCACCCGGCGGGGGCGGACGCAGCCACGACCGGCGGGGCGGCTCGCCCCCGCCCTTTCCCGGGCTCACGCGATGTATCCCAGGCCCTTGAGGCGCTCGCGCACGACCGCGTCGCCCGCGGCGTCGGTGGCGGGGCTCCGAGGCGCAGCCTCGCCGCCGGCGAACGACGTCCCCTGCATCGAGGTCGGAACGTCGTACCCCGCCGCCTCCAGCAGCGTGGGCGCGATGTCAAGGAGCCGCACGCCTTCCAGCTCCCCCCTCGGGAAGGGGCCGGGACCCGCCATGACGAACGCGCCATGGCGGGAATGGTTGCAGTCGTCCGGTCCGGTATCGTTCTCCTCCACGTGCACGGCCGGATAGCCGACGCCACCTACGGCGCGCCACGCCAGATCGCCGAAGAACACCAGGAGATCGGGGGCGACGCCCTCCACCGAGCGGTAGAGCTCCTCGGGCCGGTACGCCCGGGTCCCCAGCGGGCGGCCATCGGGGCCCTCGGTGGCTTCGAGGTGCCGGACGAGCTCGTCGCGCACCGCCTCGTACGCGGCGGGGTCGACCGTCCCCTCGGGCTCTCGTCCCCGCACGTTCAGGAAGACGCGGGCGTAATAGCCTCCGCTGCTCCAGGCCCGGGTGCGGCTCCAATCCACCCGCAGCTCGGCGAACGGCGTCACCCGCTCCGGGCGCTCCTCCAGCGCCAGCCAACCCTCCCGGACCAGCCACTCGTTCACGCAGAAGCCGCCCTCCAGCGCGCGGGCGCCATGGTCGGAGAGAAGGAGGACCAGCGTGTCCTCGTCCAGCAGCTCAAGCACCGAGCCGATCTCCCGGTCCAGGTGCCGGTAGTAGTCACGCACCACGTCCCGCCACGGGCTCGACGGGTCGTGCCGGGGGTGGGAGGGGTCCTGGTGCTTCCAGAACCCGTGGTGGATGCGGTCCAGGCCGATCTCCACGAACTGGAGATAGTCCCAGCTCTCCTCCCGCAGGAGGTGGCGGACCACCTCGAACTGCGTCCGGCTCATGGCCAGGATCTCGTCCCGGAGCCGCTCCTTGTCGTCGGTCCGGAACTCCTTCACGTCCACCGGATAGTCACCCACCAGCGCACGGATCCGCTCGCCCAGCTCCGGAGGATGGGTGAAGACGCCGGTGCGGGTGTCCGGCGTGAGGAAGCATCCCACCGACACACCGTTGATGCGCCGCGGCGGGAAGGACGGCGGCACGCCGACGAGCACGGAGCGGCCGCCCTGCCTCGCCACCTGGTCCCACACGGTCAGGGCGTCGAACGAGCGGCTCGTCACGGGCTCCATGGGCCCATAGGAGTGGTCGCCGCGATTGCGGAAGCCGTATACGCCCAGGGAGCCCGGGTCCTGGCTCGTGGCCATACACATCCAGGCGGGCACGGTGATGGGCGGCGTCACGCTCTCGAGCCGGCCCCAGCAGCCGGCCCCCATGAGGTGGCGCACGTGCACGAGGTCCTCGTCGCCCAGGAGGAGCGCGGGTGCGGCGCAGTCCAGTCCCAGCACCAGGATCTTCACGGCAGCAGCGATCTCCCTTCCATGTCGTCGCTCACGGGGACCCCCAGGGCCGCCAGGATGGTGGGGGCCACGTCCACCAGGTCGGCCGGCCCCGCCGCCAGCGGCACGCTGGCGTAGAGGACTCCCGGCACCAGCTCCGGGTCCATGACGTGGTCGCCGGACCAGCGCTTGCGGTTGTCGGAAAAGGTGGCCTCCGGAACCCCGCCCAGGGCCGTGGCGGCCGAAACCCGGTAGCCGTCGGCGCAGCCCACCACCACGTCCGGCGCCTCGTCCACGTATGGGCCCCGGTAGACGTCCTCCCGGACCCGCGCCGAGCGCACCGCTACGGCGCCCCGCTCCGGGTCGGACAGGCCGGTGAGGCCCGCGGCCAGCCTCCGCGCCAGGTCGCCGGCCTCGCCCGGATCCACCACGCCCCGCGCCTCACGCCCCCGTACGTTCAGGTAGACGCCGGCGAGGCCCAGCGCATAGGCGCGGGTGCGTTCCCAATCCACGCCCTCCAGAAGGTCGCCGGCGGCTCCCGGCGAGGCGTCCTCCCGCAGCGCCAGGAGACCCTCCCGGTGCAGCCATCGGTTCAGGTGCACCTCGCGGCGGAACCCCCGGAAGCCGTGGTCGCTCACCACCAGGACGAGGGTGTCGCCGTCGGCGGCCTCGAGCGCCTCGCCCACCGCCTCGTCACACACCCGGTAGTGATCCTCGATGACGCGCTCCCAGCGAGGATCGTGGCCGTGCTCCGCGTTGGCCGGGTGGTCCGCCTCCCGGAAGCGCCAGAACATGTGCTGGATGCGGTCGGGGGTGTCGAACACGCAGAAGAGCAGGCCTTCGTCGAAGCGGTCCAGCTCGTAGCGCAACATGGCCCGGCGCTCCCCCAGCACCTCCTGGCACTGCCGAAGGAACGCGTCCTCGTCGAAGCGGCCGTTCTCGAGCCCGCCCGTCTCCTCGGCCATCCCCAGCGTGTGGTACGCCCCCAGGTGGCGGCGGAGCTCGCCGGCGTAGTCCCACGGGTGGCTGATGGGAAAGCAGGGCGCGTCGGGGTCGAACTGGACCGGCGAAGCGTAGAGCACCAGGGGATCGGCCGCGTGCGCCAGGTGGAAGCGCACCTGCCCCCGTCGGGAATGGAGGGCGCCCAGCTTGAACTTCACCCGCAGCCATCCGCTCCACCCGCCCTCCGGCACCTCCACCTCGCCCGCGCCTTCGAGCCGAACCGCGACACCGTCCCCGGCCGACGAGCCCACGACCTCCAGCTCGATGCGCGCCTCCTCGCCGCCGGGCAGCAGTGGCCCGGGAAGGAAGGAGCGCGCGCTGCCGTCGGGCCCGCGACCCATCGCCACGACGCGCTCCCCCTCCCCGGCGCGGGCCCCCCGCTCGTCCGTGTAGACCGTGGCGGTGCCGAAGCCTCCGCGCAGGTCCGGGACGGCCACGCCCGAAAGCATCCGGCCCCGGATCTTGTCGGGTGGGTAGGTGCAGGGGTGGCGCAGCACCACCGAACGCACGCCGGCGTCGCCGAGGATCTCCCACAGCGGCGTGCCGCGGCGCCGGTTCACAGCCCGCGGCGGAAGCAGCGTGCTCTTCTGCTCGTGGGTGTGGAGCGCGATGTCGGGCCTGAGGCTGTCGGGGTCGCGGCGGAGGAAGTCGAAGATGCCGTGGCCGCCGGGATTGCGCCCCACCGCGAGCGTGGACCACGCAACCGGCGTCTGGGCCGGGAGGGTCGTCGCGAGGCGGCCGTAGCCGCCCGTGTCCCGGAGTCGGCGCAGGTGCGGAAGCTCGCCCGACTCCACCAGCCGCTCGGCCAGGCGGGGCTCGAAGCCGTCGAGCCCCACCACGATGACCCGCTTCACAGACGTGGGGGCGGAGTCCCCTCCTCCGCCGCGTCCGCCCGGGGGGCGCCCGGTCCCTCGCGGGAGCGACGGGAACCGCACAGCCCGCGAAGCGAGCGGAAAGCGCTCCTGACCAGGGCCACGGCACGGCGCCAGAACATGAGCACCGCGCCCACGGCGGCGGCCGCGGCCGAAGCCAGCGGCATGATGGTCTCGGGGCCGAAGTAGAGCATGTCAGGAGATCCCGGGGGAGCCGTCGCGGAGTCGGGAATATACCCGAACGGCCGCGAGGCATGAAGGAGAGCCGGCGCACGCGACGGGTCCCCGCCGCCGTGATGTCAGCCCCGCCGCACCCCCACGCGGATCTCCATGGCCAGGTCCATGGCCACCTCCCGCCAGAAATCGAAGAACGCGTCGGGCGCCGGAGCGGGATGCCAGCTCCCGTTGAGCTGGGTGCGGACCTCGTTCTCCGCCTCGAAGTTGACGCGGAAGACGCCTCCGCCCGAGGGATCGGTGCTCGTGCGCCGACCGCGCAGCACGACACGCTGGCGCGCGTCCACCACGCCCTCGTCACGCTCGGCCGGCGTGAGCCCCCGTGGGCGCCACTCGGTCTCGTAGTAGAGGGTGTTGAACTGCGCCTCCCTGCGGCGAATGGCCAGGTTGTACTTGGGCAGGATCTTGAACAGCCCCGCCTCGAGGAGCGGGACCATGACCCGGCCCATGTCCTCGTCGAATGTGGACGACGGCTCGTCCGGCCCGGCGCCGCCGACGGACGCGCAGCCCACCAGCAGGAGCGCCACGAGCGGACTCCATCGCGCGTGCTTCGTGGTCATCGTCCCCTCTCCCATCCTGGATTCGCGATTCCCGACGGGACGCCGCCCGTCCGGGAAAACGAGGGGGCGGGCCGCCGGGGCATCCAGCCCACGGCGACCCGCCCGCCATGTCACATTCCACGCTCGCGGCCCGCGGGTCGCGGCGGTGATGCCCAGCGGGCGTCAGTGCATCCCCACGCCCATGCGCGAGGCGCTCCGCCACGCGTAGCTTGCGTCGAAGCGCTCCAACGCCGCGAGGCGCGCGCGGATCGCCTCCGGTGTCAGGGTCAGTCGCGACGGCGAGGGCGCAGCGCCTCCGGCGTCGCCTCCGAAGGTGTAGATCTCCTCCAGGAGCACCAGCAGCTCCTCGCCCGGCACGGGGAAGTGGACCGCGGTCCCCGGCGTCAGGTCACCCCAGCCCCGGTCGTCCCAGAACGCGATGCCCATGCCGGTGTGCCACACCTCGATGCGCTTGTCGTACTTGAGCGTCTCCCAGAGGTCACCGCACGAGCCGTCCGGGTTCTGCGGCACGCACGCATCGGGGCCGCCCGGGGCTCCCGCGGCCGTGGCCGGCGGCAGCTCTCCGTTGCCCACGCGGTACTCGTTGAGGATGGACAGCGCCTGCGCGGTGTTGCCCTGCCGGAGCGCCGCCTCGGCCTGCAGGAAATCCAGCTCGCGCTCCGTCATGTCCGACGCGAGTCCGGTCATGAACGGGTCGTTGAGGTAGTCCCACCACCGGTTGTCGCCATAGAGCGAGAAGTGGTAGGTGCCGCGCTCGGGCCGGAACTGGCATCCTGATTGGTCGACGGTCACCGCGCGCAGCGGGACGGTGTGGATCCTGCATACCGAGCAGAGCTCCCGCCCTTCGTGGCGAGTCTTGCTTACGCGGATCCGTGGCGACTCCATACAGACAACAACGCTCGCCTCGACGGCTACGCGGCAGCCGCGCGGAACCAGCGCGGGGGATGAGTACGGCGGCCTCGGAATCG
>JAHWKH010000055.1 GCA_019347995.1 Gemmatimonadota bacterium
GGTGCACCGGCTACACCAAGATCTACGTGGCCGTGGAGAAGGCCGCTGAACGGATCGGCGCCGGCGAGTGGGGGTGGAGGAGGGAGGGCCTGGGGCCCCTGCCCGAGGCGCTGGGCGCGCTTCCCGGAGCGGAGGCCATGCCCCACCAGTCCCCCGCCGAGGACGAGCGGCCCCCCGAGGAGCAGGAGCGGGTCGCGGAGGGGTCGGAGCCATGAGCACGGGTGGACGCAAGTCGAGGTCGGACAAGGAGTTGAGCCTCATCGGCCGCCGCCTGCGCAAGGTGGACGGCCTGGAGAAGGCCACGGGCCGGGCCCGCTACGCCGACGACATCGCGCTGCCGGGGATGCTCCACGCCAAGATCCTGCGCAGCCCCCACCCCCACGCCCGCATCGTGTCCATCGACACCTCCGCGGCCGAGGCCCTGGAGGGCGTGCGCGCCGTGGTCACGGGGCGGGACATGCCGGTGACCTACGGCATCATCCCCTGGACCCCCGACGAGCATCCCCTGGCGCTGGACCGGGTGCGCTACATCGGCGACGGGGTCGCCGCCGTGGCGGCGGTGGACGAGGACACGGCGATCGAGGCCCTGGACCTCATCGACGTGACGTACGAGGTCCTGCCCATCTGGCTCGACCCCGAGGCGGCCATCGCGGCGGAGGGGAGCTACGAGGACGGCACGTACGTCCACGAGCCGAAGAAGCCCGGGTGGAACGGAAACATCACCAAGAAGGTGCACCTGGAGTTCGGCGACGTCGACGGGGAGATGGACGCCTCCGAGGTGGTTATAGAAGGAGAATACTACTTCGAAGGCACCACCCACGCCCCCATCGAGCCGCACTGCGCCATCGGCCTCTTCGAGGGGAGCGGCAAGCTGACCGTGTGGTCCTCCACCCAGGTGCCCCACTACCTGCACCGGGAGCTCGCGCGCGTGCTCGACGTCGACCCGGCCATGGTGCGGGTGCTCCAGCCGCCGGTGGGCGGGGCCTTCGGCGGCAAGAGCGAGCCGTTCGACCTGGAGTTCTGCGTGGCCAAGCTGGCCATGAAGACGGGCCGGCCGGTGAAGATCCTCTACACCCGCGAGGAGGTCTTCTACAGCCACCGCGGGCGCCACCCCTTCCTCATGAAGTACCGGACGGGCGCCGACCGCGACGGGAGGCTGAAGAGCGTGGACGCCCGCATCGTGCTGGACGGCGGCGCCTACGCCTCCTTCGGGCTGGTGACGACGTACTACAGCGGCCAGCTCCTCACGGCGCCGTACGTCATGCCCGCCTACCGCTTCGACTCGACGCGGGCCTACACCAACAAGCCGGCGTGCGGGCCCAAGCGGGGCCACGGCTCGGTGCAGCCGCGCTTCGCGTTCGAGGTGCAGCTCGACAAGCTGGCCGAGCGCGTGGGGAAGGATCCCGTGGAGATCCGGCGGCTGAACTTCATGGGGGAGAACACCCGCACCGTGAACGAGCTCCGGGTCACCTCGAACGGGTTCATGGAGTGCCTCGACGCCGTGGAGCGGGCCAGCGGCTGGAAGGAGCGCTGGCGCCGCCTGCCGTTCGGGCGTGGCCTGGGCGTGGCCGGCTCGTGCTACATCTCGGGGACGAACTATCCCATCTACCCCAACGACATGCCCCAGTCGGGCGCCCAGATCCAGATCGACCGCTCGGGGCGCGTCGCGGTGTTCAGCGGCGCCAGCGAGATCGGCCAGGGCACCGACTCCATGGTGGCGTACGTGGCCGCCGAGGAGCTGGGCGTGCCGCTGGACTGGGTCCGGGTGCTGCGTGGCGACACCGACTTCACGCCGGTGGACCTGGGCGCCTACTCCTCCCGGGTCACGTTCATGCTGGGCAACGCCGTCCTCGACGCCGCCAGGAAGCTCAAGAAGCAGGTGAAGGAGGCGGTGGCCCAGGCGTGGGAGGTGAAGCCGGGCGAGGTGCGCCTGGCCGGCGGATGGGCCCTGTGGGCGCCGGATACCGAGCGGAAGATGCCGCTGCGCGAAGCGTTCAACCTGGCCGAGGCGAAGCACGGCACCCTGGGCGCCACCGGCTCCTACAACACGCCCAAGGACGTCCATGGCGAGTATCGGGGCGGCACCATCGGCGCCAGCCCGGCCTACTCGTTCACGGCCCATGTCGCCGAAGTGGAGGTGGACGAGGAGACCGGGGTCGTGGAGGTGAAGAAGATCTGGATCGCCCACGACTGCGGCCGGGCCCTGAACCCGGTGCTGGTCGAGGGCCAGATGGAGGGGTCGGCCTACATGGGCTACGCAGAGGCCCTCATGGAGGAGCACGTCTTCAAGGACGCCGACCACGGTCGGGCCGGGCTGCACAACGCGCCGTCCCTGCTCGACTATCGGATCCCCACGAGCCTCGACACGCCCGAGCTCGAGTCCCTCATCGTGGAGTCCATCGACCCCGAGGGGCCCTACGGCGCCAAGGAGGCGGGCGAGGGCCCCCTCCATCCGTCCATCCCCGCCATCGCCAACGCCATCCACGACGCGGTCGGCGTGCGCATGGACCGGCTCCCGTTCTCCCCCCCGCGGGTGTGGCGCGCCCTGGAGGCGGCCCGGGCGGACGGCTCCCTGGGCAAGCCGGCTCCGCCCCATGGCGCGCCGTCCCGCCCGGACAGGCACGCCGTCACCGCCGACTGAATGCGCAGACCGGTGGTGGCGGGGCTCCTGGCGGTGGCGCTCCTGCTCGCGGCGGTCGTCGGATGGCGGGCCTCCGGGGATTGGCGGGAGCGGCGGGAGGTCGAGGCGCTGCGCGACGAGCTGCGCGTGCTGCGCTCCTCCGCCGACTCCTGCCAGATCGCCCTGGCCCAGGAGGAGATGGTCTTCCGCGACTACGACCAGCGCGTCGACTCCCTGCGCGAGCAGGTGGCCGACTACGAGAGCCTCCACCCCGACGGCGTCCCCGCCGACACCTACCAGGTGTATCTCGAGACCTTCGAGCGCTACAACGAGGCCGTTCCGGCGTGGAGGATGCAGGTGGATTCGCTACAGGCCCACTGGGAGGCCTGCCGGGAGCGCGTGGACGTTCACAACGTCCACGCCGATTCCCTGCGCCTCCGTCTCGAGGAGCTGGACCTGACGGGCCCCAACGGATCTTGAGGAGAGAGCGATGCGAACTGTGACGATGGCGAACGGAGGCTGGCACTGGCTCCGCCTGGGCGTCCTGCTGCCGGTCCTGGCCGCCGGCGCCTGCGCCGGCCCCGACGAGGCCGGAGACGCCGAAGCCGGGACCGAGGCCGCCGAGGAGCTCAGGGATACGGTGGAGGCTTACGTCCGGCCGACCGCGGAGGGGGGTGACCTGGTGCAGGGCGACACGATCCCCGGCCACGAATCCTGGACGGAGCAGGACTGGGAGGTGCTCACGAGCGTGGCGGGCTGGGCCTGGGAGAACGGCGTCGACCGGCTTCCCGTGGGCCAGCGCATCGCCCGCATCGGCGAGGCCTTCGTGGGCACCGACTACATCCCCCAGACCCTGGACCCGCCCGGACCGGAGCGGCTGGTGGTGAACCTGCGGGCGCTGGACTGCGTGACGTTCGTGGAGGCCGTGATGGTGCTGTCCCACTTCGTCCGGGTGGCCGACGCGGACATCCTCCAGCGTCGCGACGAGGCCATCGACCTCTACAGCTCCATCCTCACCGACATCCGCTACCGGAACGGGGAGATGGGTAGGTATTCCAGCCGCTTGCATTACTTCAGCGAATGGGTCCACGACAACGAGCAGAAGGGCTACGTGCGCGACGTGTCCCGGGAGCTGGGCGGCGTCGTGGACGACGAGCCCATCGACTTCATGACCGAGCACAGGGACGCCTACCGGCAGCTCATCGACGACGAGGAGTTCGAGGCCATCGCGCGCATCGAGGAGCGCCTCTCCGGCGAGCCCCGCGCCTACATCCCGCAGGACCGGGTGGAGGCGGCGCACCAGGGCATCCAGGACGGCGACGTCATCGCCATGACCAGCACCCTGGACGGCCTGGACGTGGCGCACACCGGGATCGCCGTGTGGAAGGACGGCGCGCCGCGCCTCCTGAACGCGCCGCTGGTGGGCGAGGAGGTCCACGTCAGCGAAGCGTCGCTGGCCGATCGGCTGGCGGGGATCAGCGCCCAGGACGGCATGATAGTGGCGAGGCCGCAGGAGACCGACGGGGTACGGGGCCGCTTCTGATGCTCCGCCTTCCCCCGTACCGGTACCACCGGCCGCGCTCCCTGGACGAGGCGGTCTCGCTCCTCGGGGAGCACGGTGGCGACGCCATGCCCGTCGCCGGGGGAACCGACCTGGTGCCCAACATGAAGCACCGCCTCTTCGAGCCCCGCCACCTGGTGGCCCTCAAGGGCCTCGCCGAGCTGCGGGGGATCCGCGAGGAGGACGGGCATCTGGTCCTGGGGGCGGCGGAGACCCTGACGTCGGTTTCGACGCATCCCCTGGTCCGACAATGGTTTCCGGCGTTGGCCCAGGCTGCCGGCCAGGTGGCGGGACCCCAGCTCCGCAATGCCGGGACACTGGGGGGAAACCTGTGCCTGGACACCCGCTGCACCTACTACAACCAGACCGAGTTCTGGCGCGACGCGCTGGGCTACTGCCTCAAGAAGGACGGTGACGTCTGCCACGTCACCCGGGTCGGCAGGAAGTGCGTGGCCGCCCATTCAGCCGACACGCCCCCGGTCCTCATGACGCTGGGAGCCGTGGCCGAGGCGCGGGGGCCGGAGGGCCGGAGGGAGATCCCGGTGGCCGACCTCTTCGTGGCCGACGGCATCCGGAACCTGCGCCTCGAGAAGGGGGAGATCGTCACGCGCGTCCGGGTCCCCGCGCCGGCACCCGGGCTGCGCACAGGGTACGCCAAGCTGCGCCAGCGCGGGAGCATCGACTTTCCCCTGCTGACGGTGGCGGCGGCCGCCGAGATGGATGCGGATGGGCGGATCCGCTCCCTCCGGGGCGTGGTGACGGCCCTGGGATCGCGCCCGCGCGAGCTCACGGGCTGGGACGACCTGGCCGAGGGGGAGAGGCTCGACGACGATCTCGTGGAGGCACTTGCCGAGCGCGCGCACAAGCAGTGCCATCCGCTGGAGAACATCATCGTGGACCCGGACTGGCGGCGTGCCATGGTCCCCGTCTTCGTGCGGCGGGCGCTGCGGGAGCTGGCGCAGGCGTAGCCCGCCTTCAGCGCACCAGCACCCCCACCACCAGGAACGTCGCCGCCACGGTGATCACCGTGATGGAGATGATGTTCAGCCAGAGCCCGGCCTTCGCCATCTGGGGAATGGTGATGAAGCCGGAGCCGAAGACGATGGCGTTGGGTGGCGTCGCCACCGGGAGCATGAAGGCCATGGACGCGCCCAGCGCCGCCGTGGCCATGAGCACCAGGGGGGGCGATCCCACGCCCACCGCTGCGCCGGCCATGATGGGCATCGCCATGGTGGACGTGGCCGTGTTGGACGTCATCTCGGTGAGGAAGACGAAGAGCGCGGCCACGGCCAGGATGAGGACCCAGGTGGGCACCCCCGCCAGCCCCACCACGCCGCCGCCGATCCAGGCCGCCAGACCCGAGTCGTCCATGGCCCGGGCCAGCGAGAGGCCTCCCCCGAACAGCAGCAGCACGCCCCACGGGATCCGCCGCGCGTGCTCCCAGTCCAGCGCGAACTGGCCCTTGCGCAGGTTGATGGGCAGCAGGAAGAGCAGCACGGCCGCTGCCATCGCGATGGTTGAATCGCGGATGAGGGGTGACAGGTCGGCCAGCCCTGGGATGCGCACGAAGCCCATGTCCTTGGGCTCGCGGAATACCCACGACAGGGCGGTGAGCACGAACACCACCGCCACGACGCGCTCTCCCCGGCTCATGCGCCCGAGGGCCTGGCGCTCCGACGCGATCACGGCGCCCGCGTCGCCTTCCAGCGTCCCCGGCGGGTACAGCACGCGAACGAGCAGAAGCCAGGTGACCGGGAGCATGAAGGCGGAGATCGGCACGCCCACCATCATCCACTCGAGGAAGCCGATGCGGATGCCGAGCATCTCGTCGGCGGCGCCCGCCAACACCGCGTTGGGCGGGGTGCCGATCAGCGTGGAGAGGCCCCCGATGTTGGCCGCGTAGGCCAGCCCCAGCATGAGCGCGGTGCCGAAGTTGAAGGGATGCGGCGGCCCGTCGGGGTCGACGGCGGGGACGTCCTTGGGGCGGAAGCGCTCGCTCACCGCCAGCGCGATGGGCAGCATCATGGCCGCCGTCGCCGTGTTCGAGATCCACATGGACAGGAACGCGGTGGCCAGCATGAACCCGAACACGAGGCTGCCGGGCTGTGTGCCCACCGCTCCCAGGATCCCCAGGGCGATGCGCCGGTGCAGCTCCCAGCGCTGCATGGACACGGCCAGGAAGAAGCCGCCCATGAAGAGGAAGATCAGCTCGTTCGCGTACGGCTCGGCGGCCGAGGGCATCGACAGCACGCCCAGGACCGGGAACAGCACCAGAGGCAACATGGCCGTGGCCGGGATCGGGATGGCCTCCGTCATCCACCAGATGGCCATGAGGATCGCCACGATGGCCGTGCGCCACGCCTCGATGCTCATGCCCTCGGGAGCGGGCAGCGCCAGCAGGACGAGGAAGAGCAGGCCGCCGCCCAGGAGCCCCAGGCGCTGGGCGGTCCCGTACTCGCGGCGGGCTTCCTCGTCGCTCATGGAGACTCCGATGGGGGGCGCCGCAGGGGAGGGTCGGCGGCAGCATTGTGAGGGAAGGGTCCCGGCGGTGCAAGCGCGGGCGAGGGCGTTCTCTCGCTGCTGTCGCTGGCGGTCCAATCACCACGCCGCTCGCCTGCCCAGAGCCCGGTGGGGGCTACTCCCCGACACGTCCCCGTGGGGCGGCGCGCACGCCGGGTCTCACCGTCCGGCCCCTCCGATCCGGTACGTGAGCCCCGTCCAGAGATACTGCGTCCCGAACGTGCGGCTCGGCTTGGTGGAGACGGCGTCGTCGAACGAGAGGTATCCGGTGACGCTCCACCTCTCGTCGACCGCGTAATCCGCCGTCAGCGTCAGGTCCTGGCGGCGGTCCTCTCGCCCGAAGTTGCTCGCCGCCGCGGCGTCGGTCGCATAGTCGCGGAGCCGATGCCGGTAGCGGAGGCTGAGGAACCACGAGGCCGTGGGATTGGAGCGAAGCGTCACCCACAGCGTCCGCTGATCGTAATCCTCCGTATCCGAGACCACGTCGCGGCTACCGAGGCTGGCGCCGATCTCGGGGAGGAACTCGTAGCCGAAGCCGTAGTAGCGGAGCGCTCCACCCAGGTCGAGCGCCTGGTTGTCCCTCTGCGCCGACGTGCCGTAGTCCTGGCGGTCGTACACCGCCACCGCCTCGATCTGGAGCGCCCGCAACGGCCGCAGCCGATAGCCCGCGTCGATGATCAGCACGTCGGCGAAGCCCAGGCTGTCCCCCACCTCCATGCGGGGCGAGCGTGTGCGGTAGGAGATGCGGCCGTCGGCCAGATGGATCCCGCTTGCCCAACGCGCGCCGCCGGCGAGCGCGAGGCTGGGGTCGAACTCGTCGTAGAGGGTGCCTCCGAACGACGCGTAGGCCTGGGAGCGGGCCATCCCCAGCGGAAGGAGGAGCCGCGTCTCCCCGGTCCCCGTCACCACGTCCTCCCGCGGAGCGCCGGTCGGCGCCTGGAAGAAGTTTCCGATATAGGCGCCGCCTGCCCTGAACTCGACTTGCATGGGTCCGAGCAGGGCGGCTGTCCTCGGTGCGGGCACGGTATCCGGCTCCTGGGTCGCGGCCTGCGTCGGCGGGAGCGTCAGGGCGGCGAGGAGTGCCACCGGCAGGGTGCTTTGGCGGATGCTCGGAATCATGATGACGCCTCCGGCTGGGAGCCGGCGCCCGGGTGCCAGAGCGCCATGCGTTCGCCTCGGAGCACCGCCAGCACGGACAAGGCAGCGGCGGCGTTCACGAGGCAGAAGTAGTAGGGAATCGACAGAGCGCGCCGCCTTCCGGCGGAACGCCCCTGCAGCAGCGCGCCGAGGGCGGCCAAGGCATAGAAGGCGATCTGGACCGCCAGCACCTCCCGCCAGGGGAAGCCGCCCTGGAAGGCGAGAATGGCGCTCGAGACCAGGACCAGGGCCAGGAAGAAGGGGACCATGTATCGCAGCAGCTTGTGCGAGACGAGCTGCACGCTGTAGAAGCCCGACGTCCACAGGGCCGGGCCGAGATCGAGGAGCGCCCGGATGACCTGGTTGGCGATGCGAACCTTCCTGCGCAGCTCGGTCCCGGCGCCGGAGGGCGGATGCACCAGCGCCACCGCCCGCGGGTCGAGCACGAGCCGATGGCCCTGCAGCACGACGCGCATCGAGATGCTCATGTCGTCGGCTCCGCTGGGGTCGCCGCCCCTGGCGAAGAGCTCTCTACGAACCGCGTGCAGCGCCCCGTGCGAAGCGACGGCGCTACCGAATCGGCTTTCCATGGACTTCTGCCACTCGTCGAAGCGCGCGTACAGCCCTTCGCCACGCGCCACCCCCGTGGCTCCTTCCCGTGCCCGCACCTGCTTCTGCCCGGCCACCCCCCCGACCTCCGGATCGGCGAAGTTCTCCACCAGCCGCTCGATGGAGCCCGGCGCCAGCAGCACGTCGGCGTCGGTGAAGACCAGGATCTCGCCCGTGGCTGCGGCGACGCCCGCCTCCAGCGCCGCGAGCTTTCCTCTGCGTGGCAGGCGCATCACCGTCACCTCCGGAGCGCCCACCGCATGCGCCCTGACCTCCGTGGCGTCGGTCGAGCCGTCCGACGCCACCACGATCTCGAGCCGCGCCCGCGGATAGCCGTTGCCGAGCGTGTCGTGGATCTTCGCCTCGATGGCGGTCTCCTCGTTGTAGGCGGCCACGATCACCGACACCCGCGGCGTGATCGGCCGGCGCAGGACCGGCCGCGGGTACAGGTGCGCGAGCAGCGCCACAAGGGCGGGGTATCCGGCGTACACGTAGACGATTCCCGCCAGAGACGCGGCGAACAGGACGGTGGCGAAGCTCGTCATCACGGGCGGGGCTCCCGCGCGGCGGCACGGCAGACGACGGCTCCGAGCTCGCGGGCGCGCTCGCGCCACGACGCGTGCCGCGTCCCCTCCCGGGCGGCCGCACCCAGGCGGCGACGGAGCCCGGTGTCGTCCGCCAGCCTGGCCATGGTCGCCGTCAGCGCCTCCAGGTCGCCGGGGGGAAAGAGCAGGCCGGTGACCTGGTCGCGCATCAGCTCGCGAACGGGCGCGAGGTCGGGAGCCACCGTCGCCAGCCCGGCGGCGGCATACTCCAGGAGCTTCATGGGCTGCCCGTAGGTGTTCGTCCCCGCCAGCACGCCCACGTGGCACGACCCGAGGAGCGCGGGAAGGTCCTGCGAGGGCACGGCACCCGGAGCGCTCATGCGTGACTCGATCCCCAGGGTGCGCGCCCGCTCGAGCGCAGCGGCCCGGGTGGCGCCGTCGCCCACGAGCAGCAGATGGACCGGTCGCGAGCCGGCCAGCATGGCGACGGCGTCCACGAGGAGGTCGACCCGGTGCCACGGCTGGAACGATCCGACGAATACGAAGACGACCGAGCTCGCCGCCGCCCCGGTCCGCTCCCCGCCTACCCCGGCGCGCGGAGCCGCCTGGTCCCCGTCTCCTGCTGCGTCGGTTCCATTTCCCACGACCGCCAGGGCGGACCGGAGGATGCCGTCGTCCTCGAGCCGCGCGGCCAACGTGCGCGACGAGACCACCAGCGTAGCAGCCGCCTCGATCTGCCGCCGGAAGGCGCGCCGCGTGAGCCAGGGCAGCCCGCCCTCCAGGCTCTCCTCCTCGTCCGCCGGAGAGCAGTCGTCCAACACCAGTGGGAGCCCGGTGAGGCGCGCGGCCACCGCGCCGGACGGCACCCCGTGGACCTGGGTCTCCACCAGGACGTGGGCGCCCTGCTGGCGGGCGACGGCGGCGATCCGGCGCCCGTGGGCACGGGCGAGGGTGAGGCGTCCGACGTCGCGCAGACCCCAGGCCACCCGACGGGGGAGCACCCGGCGGATGCCGCCCCGGTACGCCGAGACCCCGGCCGCCGAACCGGACCCCCGCGCTCTCCAGGGAGCCGCCGATACCTGCCCCCAGGTCCAGGAAGTCGTAGTCCGACAGGTCGACGTCCGAGATGGTGCGCAGGGGTGGGTTCTCCGTGCGAGGTACCGGGAGGGCAGTAGCGTAGTCCCCCGTCGTTCGCACCCCGAGGAGATGGGCGGCCGTCCTTGTCGGATGAGGAACTCCGTGAGCTTC
>JAHWKH010000056.1 GCA_019347995.1 Gemmatimonadota bacterium
GGGGACGCCCGCGGCCGTCTCCAGCCGGGTCCGGCAGCCGCGTCCGGGCCCGATCCCCACCTTCACCGCGTCCGCCCCCCGCTCGACCAGGAAGCGGGCGCCCTCGCCGGTTCCCACGTTTCCGCACACGAGGGGCACGTCGGGAAGCGCGGAGCGGAAGCGCTCGATGGCGCGACCCATCACCTCCGAGTGCCCGTGGGCGATGTCGATGAGGACCACGTCGGCGCCCGCCTCCACCAGCGCCCGGGCCCGCTCCACGAAGTCGCCGGTGGCGCCCACGGCCACGCCCGCGAGCAGGCGGCCCTTGCGGTCCTTGCTCACGCCCGGCCGATGCCGGTGCAGGATGACGTCGCGCTTGGTGACGAGCCCGTGGATGCGCCGCTCCCCGTCCACCAGGGGCAGCTTCTCGATGCGGTGCTCGAAGAGGACGCGCTCGGCCTCCTCCAGCCCGACGTCCGGGGACCGGGTCTCGAGCTCGTCGAAGGGCGTCATGATCTCCTCCACGGCCCGGTCCTCGTATCCTTCGAACCAGGGCAGGTCCCTGGAGGACAGGAGCCCGGCCAGGATGCCGCTGCCCGCCTCCTCCTCCACGAGCAGGCTGGTCCCCTGCCGGCGCATGAGCTCGCGTGCCTCTCGCACCCGCGCCGCGCGGGGCAGGCGGAACGGCTCCTCCACCACGTAGCCGTGGCTGCGCTTCACCGCCTGCAGCTCCCGCACCTGGGCCTCGATGGAGAGGCCCCTGTGGATGAAGCCCAGCCCGCCCTCCAGGGCGATGGCCTTGGCCATGGCTCCGCCGGTGACGCTGTCCATGTTGGCCGAGACCACCGGCAGCTCCAGCTCGATGCCGGCGGCGAGCGGCAGGGTGAGCGCCACGTCGCGCCGGCTCTCCACCACGCCCCTGGCCGGCCGGAAGAGGAAGTCGTCGTACGTGCGTCCCACGAACTCGGGCTCGAGGGAAGGGGTCGCGCTGCGGTCGGACATGGCTGCTGCTCCTGGAGAGCGTCTGCGTGGTGGTTGGCGCGTGGGCCGGACAAGGAGCTACCCTGGGCTCCGGTCGACGATTCAGGACACCATCGCCGGAGGAGCTCCATGCGCACCCTGACCCTCTCACTCGCCGCGGCCGCCCTGCTGACGTTCCATGCCCCCGCCTCCGCCCAATCCACGGCCACGGCGGTGGCCGACGAGGTCCTGGGCCAGTTCGACGCCTCGGCGCAGAAGCTCGTGGCGCTGGCCAGGGCCATGCCCGCGGACGCGTACGACTGGCGGCCGATGGAGGGCGTGGCGTCGGTCGCCGACGTCTACATGCACATCGCGCGCTACAACTACTACTACCCCGACGTGGCGATGGGCGTGGAGCCGCCTTCCGGCATCGACTACGAGCGCTGGGAGGGCCACGTCACGGAGAAGGAGGCGGCGGTGGCGATCCTGGAGCGCTCCATGGAGCACGTCCGGCAGGTCGCGGCGGGCATGTCCGACGCGGACTGGGCGGAGGACACGCGCCTCTACGGCCGCGACATCCCCCGCTGGTCGGTGCTCCTGCAGCTCGTGACCCACATGAACGAGCACCTCGGCCAATCCATCGCCTACGCCCGCAGCAACCACGTCGTGCCGCCGTGGTCGAGCTGAGGGGAGTCGTGAGATCCCGCCGCTTCGCCCCGCGCGCCGCCCTCGCCGTCCTCGCCGTCCTCGCCGCGGGCGGAGGGGCTCCGCTGGGCGCCCAGAGCGTCCCCACCCCCGCCCAGGTCGACAGCGTCTTCGCCGGCATCGGCGGCTCCGAAGCCCCCGGGTGTGCCGTTGGCGTGAGCGTGGACGGGAGGCCGGTGCTGGAGCGGGCCTACGGCATGGCCGATTTGGAGCACGGCGTCGTGAACACGCCGGCGTCCCGCTTCGAGGCGGGATCGGTCTCCAAGCAGTTCACGGCCGCCGCCGTGATCCTGCTGGCGCTGGAGGGGAAGCTGTCGCTGGACGACGACGTCAGGACCCACTTCCCCGAGCTGCCCGACTACGGCGAGACCGTCACGGTCCGCCACCTCCTGAACCACACCAGTGGGCTCCGGGACTGGGGCTCGGTGGCTTCCCTGGGCGGCTGGCCGCGGACGACGCGGGTCCATACGCACGAGCACGTCCTCGACATCCTGTCACGGCAGCGCTCACTGAACTACCCGCCGGGGCGCCACTACTCCTACACGAACAGCGGCTACAACCTGCAGGCGATGCTGGTGGAGCGGGTCTCGGGTATGCCCTTCGCCGAGTTCAGCCGCGAGCGCATCTTCGAGCCGCTGGGGCTCACGCGCACCGAGTGGCGCGACGACTTCACCCGAGTCGTCGAGGACCGGGCCGTCGCGTACGAGCCGGCGCCAGGCGGCGGCTGGCGCATGGACATGCCCTTCGAGGACGTCCACGGCAACGGCGGCCTCCTCACCACGGTGGGCGACCTGCTCGCCTGGACCGAGAGCCTCGAGACCGGTGCGCTCGCGGGGCCGGCCCTGGTCGAGGAGATGCATCGCCAGGGCGTGCTGACCGACGGCCGGACCATCGACTACGCCAGCGGGCTGGTGGTCTCCGACTATCGGGACCTCCCCCTGGTGAGGCACAGCGGCTCCACCGCCGGCTACCGCGCGTACCTGGCGCGCTTCCCGGAGGAGCGCGTGGGCGTGGCGGTGCTGTGCAACGCGGCCGACGCGGGCGCGGGTGGGCTCCTCCACGGGGTGGCCGATCTGGCGTTGGCGGGGGCGCTGGGCCCGGAGGCGGGGGAGCCGGAGGGTGTGGCGCTGCCCGCGTCGGCGCTGGCCGCGCGGGAAGGGACCTATCGGAACACGCGCACCCACGAGGCCCTTCGCCTCAGCGCGGCCGACGGAGGCCTGCGGATCGACGACCGTACCCGGCTCGTCCCCCTGTCGGACCGCCGCTTCCAGACGGGCGGCGGCACGACGTACACGTTCGAGGCAGCCTCGGACGCGAGCGAGCGCTCCGCGTTCGTGCGCGAGGACGGCGAAGGGGACCGGGTGCGCTTCGAGCCGGTGGCCTCCTTCGATCCGACGACGGCCGAGCTCGCCGCATACACGGGCACGTTCCACAGCGACGAGGCCGAAGCCACCTACACCTTCAGCGTCCAGGACGGCCGCCTCCACGTGGAGGCCCGCTACGGCGAGTCCGTGCCGCTCACGCCGGTCTACCGTGACGCGTTCGAAGGCCGCGGCGGGACGTGGCGCTTCCTGCGCGACGGCGCGGGGCGCGTCGTCGAGGTGAGCTCCATCACGTCGCGGGTGTGGGACATGCGGTTCGGGCGGGTGCGGTAGGACGGGACGTCCCTGAACGCCGCGGAGCCCGGGTGGCGATCCACCGCCACCCGGGCCCCCGGCTGATCCCTGCGACGTCCGCTTCGGCAAGGGGGGCCTCCCCTCAGCCCTGCTCCACGGTGGGAACGGGGAAGCAGGTCCAGTCCTCGTACGGCTGACCGTACTGGTCCACCCCGTTCGGATGGTCGGAGCCCGGCTCGCCGAGGAAGGGCACCTCGTGCTCGGTGCCGCGCCACTTCAGATGGTCGCGCAGACGGCCGCCGCCCTCGGCGAACAGCTCCCGCCTGCGCTCTTCGATGATGTGCCGGATCACGTCCGAGCGGCTGGGGATGTCCTCCTCGGTGACCGCCGGGATCCCGGCCCGGTCGTGGAACATCTGGAGGATCTGCCGCGCCCGCGGCAGGTCACCGCTCAAAGCCGCGGCTTCGGCGATGAAGAGCTGGGCCTCCTTCCATGAGGCCAGCGTCGTGGGGGCGTTGAACGAATTCGCCTTGTCGTGCCGCCAGTGCGGCGTGGTGAAGTCGAACCCCAGGGACGTGCCGTCCCACGAAACGTCCACGCGCGGATCGACCACGCCCTTCCAGCGCACGTCCCGGTAGCTGGGCGCCACGGTGGCGTGCTTCTGGGACGCAGGGTCCGCCGCGCGGCCGTTGATGGCCTCGTACATGGCGTTCTGCCTGTCGCCGGGCGTCTGGTCGCGGGTCACCACGAAGACGAAGCCCTCGGGAACCTGCTCGGCGTCCTCGATGGCCCCGGCGTAGTTCTCCTGCGTGAGACGCGCCCGCGCCCGTCCCACCCGGGCCAGGTTGACGAGGTCGTCGCGGCCCACCTGCGACGCGAGCTGGATGGCCTCGGAGAAGCTCTCCTCGGCGAGGGTCGCCAGCTCGGCGCCCTCGAGCACGGCGTCACCCCCGTCCAGCGGAGTCCCGCAGAAACCTTCGCTGAACGCGATCAGCGGCCAGCCACCATACGCCCGGATGGTCGCCAGGAACTCGGTCTTGTCCGGCACGGCGGCGGCGTCGAAGGCGGCGATGCGCTCGTAGTTGCTGTTCGCCTGGAAGCGCGCCCCGTGCAGCGGAGTGAAGAGGCCGTAGCTGGCCCCGCAGCCGCCGGTGGCGTACGCGCCGAAATCGGGGGGCACGTCGCGCAGCCCCCACCGCTTCATCGTCGAGTTGCCGGAGCTCTGGATCCACTCGTCGGAGTGGTGGCTGGCGGCGGCCACGTAGTTGTCCCAGGAGCATTCCACGTCGGCGATCACAGAGTTCACCAGCGTGCCCGCCAGGCGGGGGTTGTCGAGCGCCTCTTCCGGAACGCGGCCCGGGATGTCCACCTCCAGCAGGTTCTGGGTGTCGACACAGGCTCCGAGGGCGACGCCCAGGGCCAGGGCCAGCGCTCCGGCCCGCAGCGTCCTCCGTGCGATGGGGTGCTTGCGGCTCATGGCTCGTCTCCTCCTCTCGGCGGCGCGCATCAGAAGGTCACCCGGGCGGTGAGGAGCAGCCGCTTGATGGGCGACCACGCCTCCTGGACGTAGGCGCTGAGGCCTCCAGGGTCGGTGGACGTCCCGCTGGTGTTGCGCTGCTCCGGATCGCGGATGGGATAGCCGAACATCTCGTCCGTGGCCTGCCAGACGGTCCACAGGTTGTGGGCCGACAGGGTGAGTGAGAGGCGGTCGGCGCCCAGGTTCCCCACCAGGCCGGCGGGCACGGTGTACGTGGCCGACACCCGGCGCAGCTTGGCGAAGGAGGCGTCGATGAGGCCGGCCTGATTGATGCCCTCGCGACCGAGGGACTCGTACGCCAGGAAGATGGGATCCGTGCGCTCCAGCACCGCCCTCGTGTTGCGGAAGAAGAGGTGGGCGCCCGCGGCGTTTCCGTTCACCATCGTGTGGCCGCCCTGGTAGTCCACCTGCGTGAAGAGCTGCAGGTTTCCGCCGATCGTCAGCGTGGTGCTGAGCGAGGCTTCACGCGTCGGGACCGGGGAGCCGCGGAAGAGCCGCGGCGCCTCGCCGCAGGGCACCGCCGCGCCGCCGCCCCGCGAGAGGTTGCTGGCGCCGGGGATCGTGGCGCCGCCCTCGCACATCACGTTCACGGCCCGGGCGTCGGCACCACTCCCCTCGATGTCCGCAGACACCACCCTCTTGAGGAAGATCGCCCCCAGCGGGAAGCCCTCCACGTACATCTGGCCGGCGTTGCCCGTGGTCGGATTCTGCCCCTGCAGGATCTGGGGCGGCAGACCTCCAAGGTTCACCAGCTCGTTGTCGTTCGTGGAGAGGTTCAGCGCCATGTCGAGGTCCCAGCCCGCCGTCTCCCAGACGTTGGCGTCGAGGCCGAGCTCGAAGCCCCGGTTGGTGACCTCACCGATGTTGCGGAACTGGATGCCAGGGAAGCCCACCGATGGCCGCACGGGCACCTGCACGATGGCGTCCTGGCGGACCTGGTCGTAGAACGTGAACTGGACGCTGACGCGGTCCTGGAAGAAGGTGCCGTCGAAGCCCAGCTCCAGCTCCTCGCCTACCTCGGGCTCCAGGTCCGGGTTGCCCACGTTCTCGGGGCGCAGCGTCGAGGCCCCTCCGGAGCCCACCGCGGGCTCGTACGTCCTCAGGGCGGCGAACACGTCCGGCTGCTGGCCCGCCTGGCCCCACGCACCGCGCAGCTTGAGCTGCGAGACCCAATCACGCCCCTGGAGGAACGGCTCCTCCGAGATCACCCAGCTGGCGCTGACCTTCGGGTAGACCACGAAGTCGAAGTTCTCGCCGAACGCCGAGTTGTCGTCGCCGCGCACGGCGCCCGTGAGGAAGATGCGGTTGCGCCAGGAGAGCTGCTCCTGGAGGTAGGCGCCCAGCGTCTTGTTCTCGACGAAGCCTTCCTCCGCGCTCTTCTGCGAGCCGGCGCTCACGGTCTCGAGCGTGGGCACCGCGAAGATCGATCCGGAGGCGAAGATCCAGTCGAGCTCCTTCTGGTAGAACTGCATTCCGCCCGACGTGGCGAGGCTCACGTCCGCCGTCGGCTCCCAGGTGGCCGTGGCCGAGTAGTCGGTGGAGATGAATTGCGCCGTCTGGCGCTGCGCCGACTTGGCACCCTGCGGCACGAAGTGTCCGGGGCCGTTGATGGGCCGGTAGAGCTGCGTGTTGTTCGTCTCGGTCCAGTCGGCGCCCCACGTGAACCGGTGGGTGAACCAGTCGGTGGGCCGGTGGGTGGCCGTGGCGTTGTAGGTCGTGCGGTTCACGGACTGGAGGCCCTCCACCGAGTCGGCCAGGACCTCGGGGAGATAGCCGATGTAGCCACGGAAGGCGCCGTCCACCGCGTTCGACAGCCCGGATCCCTCCTCGCATCCGGGGGCGGGGCACGACCAGAGGATGGCCGTCGTCACCGGCTGGTTCGCCGACGGAGACTCGTACCTCGATCGCACGCCGCTGATTCCGAACTGGATGTCCACGTCCTGGCGCGGCGTCCAGTTGAGGTTGGCCCGGCCGGTGAGCTGGTTCTTCCAGTTGTAGTCGACGATGCCCTCGTCCCGGTCCCAGTCGCCGGAGAAGTAGTAGCGGAGGTCGTCGGTGCCCCCGCTCACGCTGCCGCCGTAGGACATGGGCCGTCCGGTCTGGAACCACTCGTTGCCGTTCCGGATGCGGTCCTCCCGCAGGACGTTGAACGCCACGATCTCACCGGGCTGGCAGGTGCCCGACGTGCCCTGGCAACGGAAGTGAGTCTCGGGGAAGTACTCCTCGGGATCCGCGATCCAGTTGGCGCCCTGCTTCACCGTGAGTGTGAAGCGGGCGCTGCCCCGGTCACCCTTCTTCGTGATGACGTTGATGACGCCGTTGGAAGCCTCGGTGCCATAGAGCGTCGCGGCGGCCGGGCCCTTGATGACCTCCACCGACTCGATGTCGTCCGGATTGATGTCGTTGAGACGCGACGGCGGCACCCCGAAGTCCACGCCCACGCCACCGATGCCGCCACCCTGGTCGGCGTTGTCGCCGTTGACCCGGATGCCGTCCACGTAGACCAGAGGCTGGGAGTTGAGGGAGATCGAGCTGGCGCCGCGGATGCGGATGTTCGCGCCCCCTCCCACCTCACCGCCTCCCACCGCCACGTTGACGCCGGGCATGGTCCCGCTCAGGAGCGACTCCATGTCCGGGGGCGGCGCGAGCTGGTTGAGCTGATCGGCGCGGATGGTGCCGACCACGTTGCCCAGCGATCGGGCCTGCTGCTCGCCGGCCGTCCCCGTCACCACCAGCGCGTCGAGCTCCACCGCCCGCGGGTCCATGCGAATCACGAGGTCGGTGTTGCCGACCGCCACGTCCTGGCGCCATGTCCGGTAGCCGAGCATCACCACCTCGAGGGTGACGGTGCCCTGACGCACGTCGGAGATGAGGAAGCGGCCGTTGGACTGGCTCAGCACGCCCTGACCCGTCCCGGGGATGGCGATCTGCACGCCTGAGAGGGGCTGTCCGCTGCTGGCGTCCACGACGATTCCCCCGATGGCGTTCTGCCCGGCCAGGGGCAGACACGTCACCAGGGCGACGGCGAAGACCGCCAGGGCGTGGCACAATGGGAACGCGGCCCCGCGGACGGAGCGGCGGAATCGTAGGCTGGAGCGTGGAGGGGACATGGCGTGCCTCCTTCTGGAAGATGGGTGCGCCGGGCGACCGGTCCGCGTTGGGGGGGCGGCTGTCTGCAGCTCCGGGGCGCGACCCAGCTCCCCGAAGCTTCAACCTTTCCTCCGAAGGTAGGATACGTCGGCAGGAGCCGGCAATTTTCAACCGTCTGGCCGACCCCGGCGCGGCCGGCCACTTTGGAAACGCCTCGCCCGGCCGCCCGTGGGACACCACCCCGGGACCGGCGCGGACCGTACGTCTCCCATACGGAGCGCCCCATGCGCACACTCGCCGCGACCCTCCTGCTCGTCCCCCTGACCGCGCTCCTTCCGGCGCCGGCCGCGGCCGCCCAGCAGCCCGACACCCTCACGGTCGACGCGATCCGCGAGGCGGCCCGTCTCCTGGGCCTGGAGGTGACGCCGGAGGAGCGCCGGCAGCTCCTGGAGGCTCAGCGCTTCTTCCAGAACCTGGCCGACCTCCGTGACAGCTACGCGCGCGTGCGCGCCGCGGCCCCCGCCCCCTCGGTGGCTCCCGCCCTCCACTTCCTGCCCGCCGAGCCGTCGTGGACGCTCCCGTCCACGGACCAGGGGCCCACCTGGAGCGAGGCCGGCGACGTGGAGAGGCCCGCCCGCCTCGAGGAGATGGCGTTCTGGCCCGTCTCGGACCTCGCCGCGCTGCTGCGCACCCGGCAGGTCACGTCCACCGAGCTCACGCGCCTGTACCTCGACCGGATGAAGCGCCACGACCGGAGCCTGCACCTGGTCGTGACGCTGCTGGAGGAGGACGCGCTCGCGCAGGCTCGCCGCGCCGACGCGGAGATCGCGGCGGGGCGGTACCGCGGACCCCTGCACGGTGTGCCGTACGCGCTCAAGGATCTCTTCAACGTGGAGGGCCACCCCACCACCTGGGGCGCCGCACCGTATCGGGAGCGGATGATGGACGGCACTGCGACCGTCGCCCGCAGGCTGGAGGACGCCGGCGCGGTCCTGCTGGCGAAGCTTTCCTTGGGAGCGCTCGCCTGGGGCGATGTCTGGTTCGGCGGGAGGACCCGCAACCCCTGGAATACGGAGGAGGGATCCAGCGGGTCGTCGGCGGGCTCGGCCGCGGCGGTCTCGGCGGGCCTGGCTCCCTTCGCCATCGGCACCGAGACGTGGGGCTCGATCGTCTCACCGTCCGCGACGACGGGGGTGACGGGGCTGCGGCCCACGTTCGGCCGCGTCAGCCGGGCCGGATCCATGGCCGTGAGCTGGTCCATGGACAAGGTCGGGCCCATCTGCCGTGAGGTGGAGGACTGCGGAATGGTGCTGGACGCCATCCGCGGCGCCGACGGCATCGACCGCAGCGCGGTCGACGCGCCGTTCAACTACCGGCCCGGGGTGGACTGGTCGACGCTGACGGTGGGCTACGTGGCCGCCGGCTTCGAGGGCGACTATCCCGGCGCCGAGCAGGACGGGGCGACGCTGGCGACGCTCCGCTCGCTGGGGGCGCGGCTCGTGCCCATCGAGCTGCCCGATCGGCCGGTGACGGCGCTGGCGTTCATCCTGGGAGCCGAGGCCGCCGCGTCCTTCGACGAGATCACGCGCTCCGGCCTCGACGACCAGCTCACCCGCCAGATCGCCGACGCGTGGCCGAACGTGCTCCGCACGGCGCGCTTCATCCCGGCCGCCGAGTACATCCAGGCGAACCGCATCCGCACCGAGATGGGCGAGGACATGCGCCGGCTCATGGCCGACGTCGACGTCTACCTGGCCCCGGTCCTCAACGGCGACAACTCCCTGCTCACCAACCTCACCGGACACCCCGCCATCGCGCTGCCCAACGGCTTCCGGGAGGACGGCTCACCGAACAGCGTCACGTTCATCGGCCGCCTGTACGACGAAGCCACCCTCCTGGCCGTGGCGCGGGCCTATCAGGAGGCCACCGACTTCCACCGGAGGCGCCCGCCCGCATTCGTCCCGTGATCCCCGCCGCGATCAGCCCGGCGGGATCCGCATCACCACCACGTCGCCCGGCGCCACCGTGATGGACTGGGTGACCGGAGCGCGGTCGCCGCCGATGGGGTCGGCCTGGAACCGGAGCGAGGTGACGCCGAAGAGCATCGAGGACGGAATCGTGAACTCCGTCGTCAGGTGGGCGGTCGCGGTGCCGAGCCGCTGGCGCTGGCCGCCCTCCCGGATGGCGTAGATGGTCATGTCCAGGTTGGCGTGGTTCTCGACCTCCAGGACCGCGGGCGCGTCGTCGGCGGCGCCGTCCATGGTGGCGCGGCCACTGCAAGCGGCGAGCGCCATG
>JAHWKH010000057.1 GCA_019347995.1 Gemmatimonadota bacterium
AAGGGCCTGCCGGAAACCACGATGGGCTGCCCGTCCTCCATCCAGATCACCCCGCGCGCGACCATCCGCAACTCAGAGATCTTTTCGATCCCGGAGGTCTCGGTCCCGCACGAGATGCTGGTCTTCTCGTGCAACACCACCGCCGTGCAGATGGCCATGCAGATGCGGGAGCGGCTGGGGGAGGAGGCGTTCGTGGAAGCGTACCGCCGCTTCGGGAGGGGCCGCCATGCCGCCGCGCTGAACTTCGGCGATTGCATGACCTACGCGGTGGCGGCTCTCGCCGGGGAGCCGCTGCTGTTCGTGGGAGAGGACTTCGCGCGCACCGACCTCACACCCGCCTGAGTCTTCCGCCGCCGCCCTCACCACCCGGCGAGCGCCGTAGCAGCTCAGCCCTCCCCCGCCGCCCTCACCAACAGCGTGAGCGTCCGGTTCACCGGACAGTCCAGCCCGCCCTCCTCCCCCAGGCGTGCGATGGCGCCGTTGATGGCGTCGATCTCGGTGCGGCGGCCCCGCTCCAGGTCCTGGAGCATGCTGGAGCGGTTGCGCGCGGTGGCGCGGGCGACCTCGCCCACCCGCCGCAGGAGGGACTCGCCGTCCAGCGACACCCCCCGCGTCGCCGCCACCGCCACGGCCTCTCCCACGATGGCGCGGCAGCACTCTTCCAGCGAGGGACGCTCGGCCAGGGCGCCACTGGGAAGGCGGAGCAGCGCCGTGAGGGGGTTGAAGCAGGCGTTGACCACCGCCTTGGTCCAGAGCGCCTCGGCGATGGCCGGCGTGACTCCCGTGGCGAGGTGGCTTTCGGTCAGGGCGCCCGCGACCCGCTCGGCGTCGGCCGCGTGCGTGCCCTTCCAGGGCCCGATCACCGTCTCGCCCCGGCCGGCGTGGTCCACGACACCGGGTCCGGTGAACGTCACGCCGTTGTAGGTCACCCCGCCCAGCACCCGCTCCGCCCGCTCGGCGAGCACCTCCAGGTTGCCGAGACCGTTCTGGAGGGAGAGGAAGAGAGAGACTCCGAGGAAGGGCTCCAGCGCCTCCACCGCCCCGGCCGTGTCGTAGCTCTTCACGGTGAGGAGCACGGCATCGGGAGCCGGCTCGGACGCCACCTCGTCCACCGACGCCACGGCGCGGGGGCGCGTCCGCAACCGGGTTCGGCCACGGACCTCCAGCCCGTCCCTGCGAATCGCGTCGACGTGGGCGCGGCGGGCCACCAGCGTGACCTCGTGCTCGCGGGCGAGACAGCCGCCCACCAGGCTGCCCACGGCGCCGGCCCCGAAGACAAGGAACCTCAACCGCCCGTCTCCGGGAGACCGGGCCTCAGTGCCAGTGCCCGTGTGCCTCAGACCACACCGCCCCGGGGAACGGCGGCTGCCCCCGGTCGCCCCCGAAGAAGAAGGCGATGCCGGCGACGGCCACCAGCGCAACGACCACCGCGAGGATGAACAGGATGGCCGGATTGCGCCTGCTCTCGGCCTTTTGTTGCCGCTCCTGCTTCCGCCGCTCGCGCCGCAGCTGCTTCTTCGAAGACATGATCCCTCCTGGCCCTGAACCCGAGTGCTCTCCGGGGCTAGTTTACGCCTCCCTCGTCTCTCGCGCCCCCCCACCGACTCCCATGCCGCCCACGCTCCGCCCCCTGGCCTCCCGGGTCGCCCGCGATCTCGGCCTGTCCTCCGAGGGCACGGCCGCCGCCCTGGCCCTCTTCGACGAGGGCAACACGCTGCCGTTCGTCGCCCGCTACCGGAAGGAGCGCACCGGCGGCCTGGACGAGGTGCAGCTCCGCGACGTCCTGGAGCGGGCCCGCTACCTGGCGGACCTGGAGGAGCGGCGGGAGACCATCCTGGCGTCCATCGAGGATCAGGGCGCGCTGACGCCCGAGCTCCGCCAGCGCGTCGGCCGGGCCTCCACCAAGCAGGAGCTGGAGGACCTCTACCTTCCCTACCGCCCGAAGCGCCGCACCCGCGCGACCCTGGCCCGGGAGCGGGGGCTGGAGCCTCTGGCCGACCTCCTGTGGGAGGGGAAGGTGGACGACGCCGGCGCCCGCCGCGAGGCGCGCCGCTTCGTCGACGCCTCCGCTGACGTGGCCGACGAGGAGGCGGCGCTCGCCGGAGCGCGCGACATCCTGGCCGAGCGGGTCGCCGAGGACGCCGCGCTACGCGGATGGCTCCGCGGGCTCCTGCGGGCGCAGGGGACGCTCACGTCGCGCGCCGTGCGGGGAAAGAAGGATCTGCCGGCCGCCCAGCGCTTCCGGGACTACTTCGAGCACGCCGACCCCATGAAGCGCGCCGCGTCGCACCGCGTGCTGGCGCTGCGCAGGGGCGAGGCGGAGGGAGTCCTGGCCTGGGGCGTGGAAGCGCCGGCGGAGGCGGAGGCGCGCGTCACGTCGCACGTCCTGGGGCGCGGGCCCGCCCGGGCGCAGCTCCAGGAGGTGGCGGAGGACGCCTGGAAGCGGCTCCTCCATCCGTCCGTCGAATCGCAGATCAAGGGTGAGCTGGTCGAGGAGGCCGACGAGGAGGCGATCGGCGTCTTCGGCACGAACCTGGAGAACCTCCTCCTCCAGCCGCCGGCCGGGGAGCGGGTGGTGCTGGGGCTCGACCCGGGATTCCGCAGCGGCGTGAAGGCGGCCGTCGTCTCCCGCACCGGGGCCGTGCTCGACACCGCCGTGCTGCCCCTCCACGAGGAGCGGCGCTTCCGCGAGGGGCTCATCGCCCTCGCCCGGCGACACCGTCCGGAGCTCGTCGCGGTGGGCAACGGCACGGCCGCCCGGGAAACGGAGAAGGCGGCGGCGGAGGCCCTGGCCGGGATGGAGGCCGAGGCCCCGGCGGTGGTGGTCGTCAACGAGGCCGGCGCGTCGGTCTACTCGGCCTCGGAGCTGGCCCGCGACGAGCTGCCCGACCTCGACGTCACGCTGCGGGGCGCCGTCTCCATCGCCCGGCGCCTGCAGGACCCGCTGGCGGAGCTGGTGAAGATCGACCCGCGCTCCATCGGCGTCGGGCAGTACCAGCACGACGTCGACCAGGGACGCATGCGCGGGCGGCTCGACGACGTGGTGGAGCTGTGCGTGAACCGGGTGGGGGTGGAGGTGAACACGGCCTCGGCTCCGCTGCTCTCGTACGTGGCGGGGATCGGCCCCACGCTGGCGGCGGCCGTCGTGGAGCTGCGCGACGCGCGGGGCGGCATCGGGTCGCGGAAGGACCTGCTCGACGTGCCGCGGCTGGGGCCGAAGACGTTCGAGCAGGCCGCCGGCTTCCTCCGCGTGCGCGGCGGCGCGCACCCCCTCGACGCCACCGCCGTCCACCCCGAGCGCTACCGGCTCGTGGAGCGCATGGCGCGGGACCTGGGCACCGACCCGGAGGGCCTCCTGGGCGACGGCGGAAAGGTGGCGGAGCTGGAGCGCGTCCTCGACCGCTACGTCTCCGAGGACGTGGGCCTGCCCACGCTGCGCGACATCGTGGCGGAGCTGCGCCAGCCGGGCCGCGACCCGCGGGAGCGCTTCGAGCCGCTGCGCTTCCGCGACGACGTGCGCGAGCCCGCCGACCTCGAGGAGGGCATGGTGCTCCCGGGAGAGGTGACCAACGTGGTGGCGTTCGGCGCCTTCGTGGACGTGGGCGTCCACCAGGACGGCCTGGTGCACGTCTCCCAGCTCGCGGACCGCTTCGTGAAGGACCCCCACGAGGTGGTGCGCGTGGGCCAGCGCGTGAAGGTGCGCGTGCTGAGCGTGGACCTCGAGAGGGGGCGGATCGGTCTCTCGATGAAGGGGCTGGCCTGAGCGCCCCGCCGGGTTGCCGGGCGGCGCCGGCGAGGTCAGCTTCGGACCCGACCCCCCCCTCCGCGACAGGCTGACCCCCGATGCATCGCACCCGCGCCCTTCCCGCCGCCCTCGTCCTCGCCACGTCCGTGGCCGCCGCCTGCTCGGCGCCTGCTCCGCGGCCGACGGCCCCCGCACAGCCGGCGGTGTCCCCCGCGGCCGCGTATCCATCCGCCGGGCGGAGCCGCGTCGAGGCTCCCGATGCCGCCGTGGCCTCGGCCAACGCGCTGGCCTCGGAGGCGGGCGTCGAGATCCTGCGGGCCGGCGGCAACGCCGTGGACGCCGCCGTGGCCACGTCCTTCGCCGTGGGCGTGGTCGAGCCCCAGATGTCGGGGCTGGGGGGCAGCGGCTCCCTGACGATCTGGATGGAGGAGGAGGGGCGGCCGTACTACCTGGACTTCTACGCGGCCCAGAACGCCGCGCGCATGGCCGGCGCCACGGGGCCGCTCCAGGGCGACACCGACCTGCGCGTCGTCGGCGTCCCGGGGATGACGGCGGGCCTCCTGGCCGCCCACGCGCGCTTCGGAAGCCTGCCCCTGGAGCGGGTCATGGCTCCCGCCATCCGTCTGGCGGAGGAGGGCTTCCCCCTGGGGCAGATCCTCGCGTCCATGGTCCAGGGCGCGGAGGACAAGCTCCACCGCTTCCCCGCCGCCACCGCCCAGTGGTTCCCCGAGGGGCGCGCCCTCGCCCCGGGCGAGACCTACCGCAACCCCGCCCTCGCCTCCACACTCCGGCGCATCGCCCGGGAGGGACGCGACGGCTTCTACCGGGGCCCCGTGGCGGAGGCCGTCGTGGGCCTGCTGAATGCCAACGGCCACCCGGCCACGCTGGACGACCTCGCCGGCTACGAGCCCCAGTGGAAGCGGCCGCTGTGCACCGACTACCGCGGCCACACCGTCCTGTCGGCCCCACCGCCCCAGACCGGGATGCAGATCCTGGAGACGCTGGAGCTCCTGGAGCCCCACGACCTGCCGAGGCTGGGCCTCCCCACCACGTCGCCCCGGGCGTTCGACGTGCTGGCGTCGGCCCTGCGCGTGGGCCAGGCCGACCAGGACTGGAACGACGACCCTCGCTGGACGGCCGTCCCCGCGGCCATGATCGCGTCGGAGGCCTTCGCCTCCACCCGCCGCGACCTGGTGGGTGCGGCCAGGGTGCCCGCCGAGATCGAGCCGGGCGACGTGCCCACGAGCCGCCCCGTGGCGGCCCCGGGTTGCGGAGCCCTCGAGCCGTACGGCGTGGCCGACGGCATGGGGGCGGACGGGGGGGCGGCAGCGGCGGCCGACCTCGGGGGAGTGGCATCCGGCGCGGCTGCGTGGGGCTTGGGGGCCGCGGCATCCGACGCGGCGGCGGCCGCGCTTTCCGCCACCTCGAAGCCCGCCGCGGCACCCACCGAGGACGCGCAGGGCACGCCCGGCCGCGGCGAGACCACGCACATGTCGGTGGTGGACGCCGACGGCAACGCGGTGGCGCTCACCCAGACCAACAGCACGCTCTTCGGCTCGGGCGCGTGGGTGGAGGGCTTCTTCCTCAACGACTCGGGCTACCTGTGGCGCGACGGCGTCGGCGCCATGCCGTCCGGGACCACGTGGCGCACCCGCAACTCCACCATCTCGCCCACCATCGTCCTCGACGAGGACGACGTGCGGCTGGTGATCGGGGCGCCGGGCGGCGGCCGGATCCCCACGGAGATCGCCCAGGTGATGGTCTACATCCTGGACTACGGGATGGACCCGCTGGAGGCGGTGCGCATGCCCCGCATCCTCACGAGCCAGGGCTCGACGGAGGTTCAGCTCGAGCAGGGCTTCGCCCCCGAGCTGCTGCGGTCGATCCACTCCATGGGATGGCGGCCCGTGCCGGAGTCCTTCGGGTATGCCCGTCTCTACCTGGTGGCGCGATCGGGCGACCGCTGGATCGCGGTGTCGGACCCGCGCCACGACGGGGAGCCGAGGGGCTACTGACCCCCCGCAACGCCGGGCGGCTCACGTCGTCCCCCTCTGAGCCGCGGCCCCCGCGCGCTCCGCGTCGCGCAGGAACCCGCGCGACCATTGGTGCACGTCATGGGAGAGGACCCGCTCGCGGAGCCGCAGCATGCGGCCCGTGCGCTCGCCTTCGTCCATGTCGATGGCCTCCTCCAGGGCCCGGTCCATGTCGTCGGGCGAATAGGGATTGGTGAGGATCACGCCGTCGAGCTCCGCCGCGGCACCGGCGAACTCGGACAGGATCACGACTCCGCTGCCGCCCATCTGCGTGGCGATGTACTCCTTGGCCACCAGGTTCAGCCCGTCCCGCAGCGGCGTCACCCAGGCGATGTCGGCGGCCACGTAGAAGGCGATGAGCTCGGGGCGGTCGAACGAGCCGTAGAAGTGCAGGACGGGCTGCCAGTCCATGCGGGCGAAGCTGCCGTTGATGCGGCCCACCGCCTCCTCCACGTCGCGCCGCATCACCTGGAAGTCCTCCATGCCCGTGCGGGTGGGCACGGCGATCTGGATGAACGACACCTTCCCGTGCATCTCCGGGTGCCGCTGCAGGTAGCGCTCGAAGCACTCGAGCCGCTCCACGATGCCCTTCACGTAGTCGAGGCGCTCGGCCGAGAGCAGCAGCGTGTCGGCGCCCACCCGCCGGCGCACGTCGGCCGCCTGCTCGACGGTCCCGGGGAGCTGCGCCTGCGCCGCGAAGTAGTCCACGTCCACCCCCACCGGGTGCACGCCCAGCCCCACGCTGCGCCCGCCGTAGCGCACCGACAGCGGGTAGCGGGGCACCGCCACGGCGGGACCGTGGGCGATGAGGTCCGTGCCCGTGACCGAGGTGATGTTGGCGCCCATGAAGCGGCTCACCGTGTCGGCGAAGTTCTGCGCGTAGGAGGGGATGTGGAATCCGATCAGGTCGAGGTGCAGAAGCCCGTCCAGCAGCTCCTCCCGCCACGGGATGACCCCGAACACGTCGGGCGGCGGGAAGGTGGTGTGGAGGAAGAGAGCGAGGCGCAGGTCGGGGCGCCGGCGCCGGATCATGCGGGGGGCCAGCATGAGGTGGAAGTCGTTGACCCACACCAGCGCGCCCGGCTCCGCCTCTTCGCACGTGGCGTCGGCGAAGGCCTGGTTCACACGCTGATAGGTCTCCCACGCCACGCGCGTGAAGCGGGCGCGGTCCAGCAGCGAGAACAGGACGGGCCAGAGCGCCGTGGACGTGAAGTCGTAGTAGAAGCGCCGCGCCTCGTCGGGAGCCAGTGGAATGCGCCGGACCGTGTACGCGTCCTCGTGGTCGGCCGAGGGGACCAGGATGCGCTCCTCGAAGGGACCTTCCTCCTCCTTCCAGGCGATCCACGTGCCCCGCTTCCTGCGCATGACCGAGTCGAGGGTGGTGAACACGCCGTTGGTCTTGCGCCTGAGCTCGACGCCGCCGTCCTCCGCGTCCACCTGTTCGTAGGGCTCCCGGTGCGAGAGCACGATGAAGTCACTCGCCATGGCCGTCGTCTCCCTCGGGGTGCCCGTGATGTCGAAGACCCTCCAGCACGCCGGCGACGCCTTCACCCCGGGCTTGATAGACGCGTTCCATGCCCGCCACCCGCTCGCGCAGCGCGGGCTCGCAGTTGCCCACCACGATCCCCCGCATGCCGGTCTGGAAGAGCGCCAGATCGTTCAGCGAATCCCCGGCCACGACACAGTCGTCCTCCTCCGCCCCCAGCCAGGCCAGGACCCGGCGCAGCGTGCTGCCCTTGTCCACGCCGCGGGGCAGCACGTCCAGGAAGACGTTGGCCGACAGGAGCACGTCCACCTCCATGCCCTCCAGCGCGGAGGCGGCGCGCCGGGCCACCGCATCCGCGAGCTCGGCGGCGTCCGTGCCCAGCGAAGGATCACCGGGCGGGCGCGCGGCGAAGGCGTCGGCCGAAGCGTCGTCCGTCGCATCGCCCGAAGCGGCTCCAGACGCGTCTCCCGGTGCGTCTCCCGAGGCCGCGGTACGCATGCGCCGTACCGGCTCGACCCAGTACGATACCCGTCTCGGCGCGCGCACGTCCTGCGGCGTCAGCTCCTTCTCGAGGACGCCGAGCCGGTCGCGCACCGCGTCCACGCCCGGCCACCCCCGCTCCAGCTCCGTCTCGATCGAGGTGACGCGCGCGGGGCCGAAGCCGCGCAGCACCGACGTGCCCACGTCGGCGATGAGCACCTCGGGCTCGGGCAGCTCGACTCGCTGCGCCAGCTCGGCGGTGGCCTCCACCGAGCGGCCGGTCACGTAGATCAGGACCGCTTCCGGGCGGGAGCGTAGCAGGGCCACCAGGCGCGAACGCGCGCCGGCGTCCCCGTGGGCCATGGTCCCGTCCAGGTCGGTGGCCAGTACGAGTCGGGACCGGCTCGTCGTCATGGAGACATCCCGCGCAGCCCGGTCTCGAAGATGGCGGGCACCGGGAGGGGCGAGCCGCCCTTCATCCGCGACTCGTCGGCCAGGAACGCCAGCACGTGGCTCGCGATGGAGCTCTCCAGGGATGTCATGACCTGCCGGTGGGCGCCGGTGGTGAGGTGCTCGTACAGGACCTGGAGCAGGGCCAGGTCGCCCCCGCCGTGGTGATCGTCGGCCACCTCGAGGGGCACCTTCCGGGACGGCAGGGGCCGCTTGTCCCCGCTGAGCTCGGCGATGGCGAGGCGGCCGCGATGCAGATCCCCCGTCAGCTCGGCCCGCTCCATGAGGACCGTGATCTGGCGCGTGTTGTCGGCGGTCAGGGCGTACAAGCCGAACCCGGCGTGGATGCCCGACTCGAATTGCAGGGTCACGGTCTGGTTGTCGCACACGTCGTTGTCGCACTTCCACACGCAGCGGCCGTAGGGGCCCATCTCGATGGCGCGCCGGCGCTCCTCCATCGATCCGGGAACGGAGGTCACCACGTCGTAGGGCCAGCCGGGCCGCTCGTGGACGTAGAAGCGCGTCGCGCTGTAGAGGCACGTGTCCTGGAGCGGGCAGTCCACGCAGCGGTCCGCCGCCTCGGGAGGCGCGTTCTCCCGCGTGAAGTACTCGAGGGAGCCGAAGGAGGAGACGAACGCCGGCCGATCGTCCTCCAGCAGCCAGGCCAGGATGTCCAGGTCGTGGGAGCACTTGGTCAGCACGATGGGCGCCGACTCGTCGCGCCGCCGCCAGTTTCCCCGCACGTAGCTGTGGGCGAAGTGCCAGTGACCCACGTTCTCGGTGAGGCGGATGTTGCGGACCCGGCCGTACTCCCGCGACTGGATGATGCGCTTGATGGCCCGGAAGAACGGCGAGTAGCGGAGCACGTGGGCCACGAAGATCCGGTTGCCGTGCGTATGCTGGACGTCGAGCAGCGCCAGGCAGTCGGGAAGCGACGTGGCGATGGGCTTCTCCAGCAGCACGTCGTAGCCGGCGGCCGAGACGGCCGCGCAGATGGTGTAGTGCGTCACGTCGGGGGTGCACACGAAGGCGACGTCACCCCGCCTCGGGCCCGCGAGCAGCGCGTCGAGGGACTCGAAGGCGCACTCGGGGGGCAGGTCGTGGGCCTCCCGGAAACGCTCCCGGCGGGCCTCGTTCGGCTCGACCACGGCGGAGACCTTCCAGGCCGTGGGCGTCGTGCGCATCAACTCGGCGAACACCCGGTTGCCCCGCGCCCCCGCGCCGATGATCACCGCGCGCAGGACGGGCGAGCCCACCCCGGGTCCGGCTTCCACGTCAACGTCCAACGTCACTCCTGGTGCATGGGGAACGTCGTCTCCTCGGCGGAAGCGGCGCCGCTTCCCAGATGCGCGCGGGCGCGGCCCAACGCCGCCACGGTGAGCACGATCCCGCCCGCGCCCAGGGCGGCCACGACAGCGCCCCGGACCGGTCGGCCCAGCAGCACGTGGCCCAGCCCGAACATGAGGCCGAACACGCCGACGTTGCCGGCCAGCCAGGCCGCGCCGGTCCATCCCACCGCCCGACGCGGAGCCGCGCCCTCGAGCCCGGCCCACCACCCCGGTGGACGCACCCGCTGCACGAAACGGGCGAGGTGCTGCCGCGGCACGGGGCGCGTGAGGAACGTCGCCGCCAGGGCCGCGGTCATGGCCACCGCCACGATGGCGACCAGGAGGTACTCGTCACGCGTGTCGGGGAAGATCGCGTACAGGGCCACGGCGACGACGGTGGCCACCGTCATCCCCACGATCTCGGTCCACGCGTTCACCCTCCACCACAGCCAGCGCAGCATGGACGGCAGGCCCAGGCCGG